>CAOJQZ010000060.1 GCA_948441955.1 uncultured Lachnospiraceae bacterium
CCCTTGGTCAACGCCATGATCTGGTCGAATACCATCAGGAAGTCTTTCATGCTGAGTACCATGTTAATGCTGAAGAATGGGATAATGAGCGGGAAGGTAAGTTCCTTGAAGCTCTTCCATCCAGTAGCGCCGTCAATAGCGCCTGCTTCGTATACGTCCTCCGGTACAGTCTGAAGACCGGAGATATAAATCAGTGTTGTCTGTGCAATTGACTGCCATGCGGCAACAATTACGATGGCAATCCATGCAGTGCCTGTATTGGAAAGCATACTGGAGCCGCCGGTGATTGCAGGAAGGATATATGTAAAGATATATCCGAAGATATAACCAACAACCAGTCCGCCTAAGATTCTCGGTACAAAGTATACGCCTCTTAATGCGCTTTTTGCCCGAATCTTTCCGTTCAAGCCCAGTGCAAGAAGCAGGGCGATTACATTTGTAAGGATTGTAGCAACAATGGCAAACTTAAAGGTAAACAGATAGGATTTTCCTACACGGGCGTCAGTGAATAAGTCTGCATAGTTGCGAAGGCCTACCCAGTCGTAGCTTCCGAAGCCCTTAAAGTTCGTAAAGCTGTACATGAGACCCTTAATCAGCGGCAAAGTATTAAAACAGAAGAACAATGCCAGCACGGGAACAGTGATTAATAAAAAGGTCTGGTTTCTGCTGAGTTTTTTATTCATTATTCATTACCTCCCTTTTCTTCGTACTCCTGTACCTTGCGGATAATATCGCGGTTATATCTTACCCAGTCGGTATCAAATTTGTTCAGGAATTTTTCTACACTTCCATCTAACAGGAAGGTCTGAATCTGAGCATCCACACTCATCTCGGCCGGATAGTAGTGATCCTGATAGTCTACCATTCTGCCTTCATTGATATAATCAAGCATACCGTCAAGCGCCGGTGAAAGCTTAAATTCTGTATCCTTACACGGAACAGCGTTCTGGTCGTCCAGGTAGGTCTGGATTGTGGAATCCTCCAGCATAAAGCTTAATACTTCATAAGCTGCTTCCTTATTTTTACATTCATTTGTAACACAGAACTGAAGGTCAACACCTGAATTCAGGATATTGTCTGCTTCACTGTCACATCCCGGCATAACGAAAGAATCAATATCCATGTCCGGGTTAACAGACTGAATCTGCGGAACAGCGTAGCTTCCGATACAGTACATAGCAGATTCGCCGTTTGCAAAAGCAGTACATGCATCATTGTAGTTGTATGCAAAGGGGTCGTCCTGTGCATGGTCAAGGAGCTCCAGCATTTTTTCTGCTACTTCCGGGTATTCGTCAATAAATTTGGTTTCTCCCTTATTTACCTGACGGCAGACATCTGCAGGTGCAAGATCGCAGGCCAGTGCATTCCACGGAGCAAGACAGGTCCAGACATCCTTAAAGCCAAAGTACAGCGGCTGCTGACCGGATGCTTTGATCTCATCACACAGATCCATAAATTCCTGCCAGGTTGTGGGAATCTCCCAGTCATTGTCTTTAAACATCTTTCTGTTATAAAGTACGCCTGCAGCATTCGCTACGTAAGGAACTGCATACACACCATCCAGCGGAACAAATTCAAGGTTCTTGTCGATGTCCAGATAAGCCTGCTTAATCAGTGATAGTCCTTCGAAGTCTGAGATATCCATAAGCATATCTGCGTCAAGGAAGTTTGAGAAGTTTACGTCACCGCCGATACCGATGATATCCGGTGCATCCTCCTTGATAAAGCGTGTCTTCAGTACAGTCATGGCATCATTGGGAGATTCAATTTTAAGCACGATATCATCGTGTGTTGCATTGAATTCTTCTTCCATCTTCTCGAAAGCCTTTACTGCTTCCGGCTTGTACTGAAGCATGGTGATATGGGTTTTTCCGTCTGAGCTTTCGGATGAGCATCCGCTGGCTGAAAGCACGGTCCCAATCAGCATTGCTGCCACAAGTGCTGTGGCAAAAAATCTCTTTTTCATTCCACACCTCTCCTTTTTTACATGCTTTGGTAAGTTGCATGAATTATTGTGTATTTCTGCATAGAATAATAGCAGTTTGACGAAGGAAGGTAAATGTGCAGATGTGTCTGAAATTTACCAAAATGCTAGATTGTGTTGCAAATGTTGAAGTATAGACGTATTATGGTATATAATATAAATAAAACATTAATTTTCGTGAAATTTTACAAAAAATGATGCGCTTGTTTGGACAAAATGACAATGGCAGATGAAAGGAAGGGAAACGCATTATGATGAATCATTTATTTTCAGTATTTCAGGACGAGCGGTTTATGGATCTCACAATATACCAATATGGGTATGAGAAATGTGAACCGCTCCATTCTTTTGGACCCTATGTGAGGAATAATTATTTGTTTCATTATGTAATTTCAGGGAAGGGATGTCTTCATGCCAACGACGAAAAGGATAATACAGCCTATTATCATATTGGTGCAGGAAACGGCTTTCTTATTGAGCCGGGATATGTGAATACATACTATGCGGACAAGGCCAAGCCTTGGGAATATGTATGGATAGAATTCGGAGGACTGCGGGCAAAGGAGTATGTGGAGCTTGCAGGACTTTCCTATAAAAATCCGGTATATACTCCTTCTGATCCGGAATACGGAAAAATCATTCAGGAGCGGATGATGACCATTGTAACGAGTCAGAATGCGTCCTCTATAGAACTCATTGGAAACCTGTATCTTTTTGTAGACGCTCTTATTAAATACTCTTCTTCGAAAAAGCAGCTTCAAGGCGGGAAGCTCAGTGAGTTCTACGCAAGAGAAGCAGTTGTATATATCGAGCATAATTATGATAAGAATATAACAATAGAAGATGTTGCAAAAAAATGTCAGCTGGACAGAAGCTATTTTGGAAAAGTATTTAAAAAGGTGGTGGGCCAATCCCCCCAGGATTTTCTCATCCGATACCGTATGACAAAGGCGGCGGATGCATTGATTGTCGGCAATGATTCGGTCAGTGATATCGGTAATTCTGTGGGCTATCCGAACCTTCTGCATTTTTCCCGGGCTTTTAAAGGGGTATACGGTATGTCGCCCAGAGAGTACAGGCAGAAAAATAAGATTATAGACAGATAATAAGTATAAAGAAGCGAAGAGGTGAAAGGACAGATGATACGTATAAAGGACATTGCGAAAGAAGCCGGGGTGAGTCCTACGACGGTGTCGAATGTGATTCATGGCAATCATAAAAAGGTGTCGGAGGAGACGGTAGAAAGGATTGAAAGGCTTTTAAAGGACAGAGACTATATCCCCAGCATGGGGGCAAGAATGCTGGCCGGCGGAGGTACCCGGGTGATTGGTGTTCTGGCGGCGGAGCCGGGAGGGGAAAAACGGCGTGCAGAAGGCCATCCTTTCGCAAATATACTGCTGCGCTCACTGGAGCGGGAAATCTACGAAAGAAATTATTACATGCTTCTGCATTTTACGGCGACGCCTGAAGAGGGTATCCAGTTTGCGGCGACCTGGAATGTGGAAGGACTGATTACGATTGGCTTTGGTACAGGAGATAACTTAAAGCTTCAGGGAAGCTGTAAAGTTCCCATAGTGTCCATTGACGTATATTATGAGGACGAGAGAATGGCAAATGTAGGGCTTGACGATAAAGGCGGCGGAGTCCTTATGACAAAATATCTGCTGGATACCGGCCACAGAAAGATTGGATTTGTGTCAGACAATGACGTGGGCGTGGATCATGAACGCTGGAAGGGAGTATGTGAGGCATGTGAAGATTATGGTGTTAAAGACGCATGTGTGCGGCATATAATAATTCCAGAGGAAAGAAGGACAAGAAGGGAATATTATAGAAAATATCTTGCACAGATTGCGGCGGAGTATGACGCGCTGTTTTTTGCCTCTGATTATTATGCGGTGGAAGCAATGGCGGTTTTAGAAGACATGGGAGTTCGTGTGCCGGAAGATTTGTCTGTAGCGGGATTCGATGATACGGAAAGCGCCGTAATGTGCAGGCCGTTACTTACTACAGTGCATCAGGAGGTGGAAGGAAAGGCCGAGCATGCGGTGAGGAAGCTTCTCGCTTTTATACAGGGAGAACGGAAGATTTCTATGACGGAACGTCTTCCGGTAACGCTTGTTCTCCGTGATTCTGTAAAAAACAGGTAAATTGAATAAAAGTCTGTTCCCTATATTGTACAATGTGACGTTTTGCGCAAAACTTCTTGAAAAATGCTTTTTCCTTAGCTATAATTTTTGCTAGAAAACAGTTATGCGCAAAACCTGATTGACTTATGCGTATTGAACTTCTTATGTTCAAAGGACTACACAATTAAATACAAATTAAGGAGTGGTAAGCTTTATGGATTTATTGATCTATCGATGCGGGTATGAGAAAAAGCAATGTCCGTGGGAGATAAAGCAGTATGAATCTGGCGGTCATTATCTTTTTTGTTACATTGTTTCAGGAAAAGGAGTTTTGCGGGTAGAGAAAGAGAAAAAGGAAACTCTTGTCTACACATTGTCCGAGAGGATGGGATTTTTAGTAGAACCGGGAAAGGGAGAGGATATGAAGATTTTCCCGGAGGGAAGCTGGGATTTTGTATGGGCGGAATTCGGAGGCTTAAGGGCGGGAGAATATACAAAGCTTTCCGGTCTGACAGAAAACCAGCCGGTTTACATGCCGGAAAAGCCGGAGCAGGGAGACGAGCTTTTTCAATGCATGCTTAGACTTGTAAAAAGCAGGGAAGAGTATCCCCTTAAGGCGACGGGATATCTGTATTTGTTCATGGACTGTCTTGTACGGACGTGCCGGTTCAGGGGACGGATGCCGGCAGGGAAAAACAGTGAAACCTATGTCGAAGGCGCGGTTCGGTATATTGAACAGAATTATTCCAGACATATATCGGTGGAGGAGCTTGCAAGACGCTGTTGGCTGGACAGAAGCTATTTCGGAAAAGTATTTAAATCTGTCACCGGACAGTCGCCCCAGCAGTTTTTAATCCGTTTCCGGATGGAAAAGGCAGCTTCGGAGCTTCGGACAGGCAATATGCCGGTAGGCGATGTAGGAACCCTGGTAGGCTATCCAAATCTTCTGCATTTTTCCCGGGCATTTAAGGGCGTTTATGGCATGTCGCCCAGTGAATACCGGCAGAAGTACCGGGAGAGGGTTATGCAGGAATTATTTCAATAATCTGATTTTTATAGTTTTAGGAGGAGAAAAGGATGGAAAAAGCATGGTGGAAAGAAAGTGTTGTATATCAAATCTATCCGAGAAGCTTCTGTGACAGTAATGGGGACGGAATCGGAGATTTAAACGGAATCACAGGCAGGCTGGAATATTTAAAGGAGCTGGGAATTGATGTAATCTGGCTGTCACCGGTGTATCAGTCTCCCAATGACGATAATGGATACGATATCAGCGATTATAAAGCAATCATGGCGGAGTTCGGAACAATGGAGGACTATGACCGTATGCTTTCCAAAGCCCATAGTCTGGGGATTAAGATTATGATGGATTTAGTTGTAAATCATACCTCCGACGAACATGCATGGTTTGTGGAAAGCAGAAAATCAAAGGATAACCCTTACCGTGATTACTACATATGGCGGGACGGTAAAGACGGAAAAGAACCCAATAACTGGGGATCCTGCTTTGGAGGCTCCGCATGGAAATATGATGAAGGGACCGGACAGTATTTTCTGCATCTGTTTTCCCCTAAGCAGCCGGATCTTAACTGGGATAACCAGAAGGTGAGAAAAGAAGTATTTGATATGATGAACTGGTGGTGCAGGAAGGGAATCGACGGTTTCCGCATGGATGTGATAAGCCTTATTTCCAAGAGGCCGGGACTCCCGGCCGGGGCTGTGGGAAAGAGCGGCTATGGCAATCCGGGCTGTGCCAACGGACCTCATGTGCATGAATATCTTCAGGAGATGAACCGGGAGGTTCTCTCAAAATATGACCTTATTACAGTAGGGGAATGTTCCGGCGTTACTGTGGAGGAGGCGAAAAAGTATGCATCCTCTGAAGGGACAGAGCTTAATATGGTATTTCAGTTTGAACATGTAGATTTGGACGGCGGGGAGAGCTTTAAATGGAATCACAATAAAATCAGGCTGACAGAGCTGAAAGCTGTTATGAGTAAATGGCAGACAGAGCTTGCCGGCAAAGCATGGAACAGTCTTTACTGGTGCAATCACGATCAGCCAAGGATGCTGTCCCGTATTGGAAATGACAGTCCCAAATACCGTGAGCGTTCGGCAAAGCTTCTTGGTACCTGCCTTCATATGATGCAGGGAACCCCATATATTTATCAGGGGGAAGAACTTGGTATGACAAATTACCCCTTTACGTCGCTGGACGAGTTTCGGGATATTGAGAGTATCAATGCCTACCATGAGCTGACAGAAAAGGGAATTATAGCGCCGGAGGATATGTTTGACTATATCAGCTATAAGGGAAGAGATAATGCAAGAACTCCCATGCAGTGGGATAATGGACCACAGGCAGGCTTTACGTCAGGTACGCCGTGGATATCCGTGAACCCTAATTATACGGAAATTAATGCAAAAGAACAGATGGAAAGAGAAGATTCTGTTTTTCATTACTACCAGAAGCTTATAAAACTTCGGAAGGAGAATGAAATTATTGTATACGGGGATTATAAGCTGTTTCTGCCGGACAGTGAGGAATTGTATGTGTATATGCGTTCTTATAAGGGACAGAAGCTTTTGGTAATATGCAATTTTACAGAGAAGGAAATCGTTTACAAGATTCCAGAGGAGCTGAAGGGGCGCAGAGGCAGAGTCTTGATTTCCAATTATGGAAGGAATGCGCTGGAACAATCAATAACGCTTTCAGCATATGAATGTGCGGCGGTGCTATATTAAATGAATGGTGTACAGGGCGGGGGCAGATACTTCTTTATTTTACCCTGTCCCCAAAGAGTCAGGGATATGGCAGCAGTGACAGATTACATCTACAATGGTGTCTACAGACTCAGTTTTTCCTGCCTCCTCCCATTTCAAAAAGACATTAAGCAGCGCTCCGCCATAATAGTAGAGCTCATACAGAGAACGAGGATAAACCGGGTCCACGAACCGTATCATATAGTCATTGATTGCCTGTATCATCAGTGAGTGAAGGTTTGCCCGGGCAAGTGTCAGGAAAAATTCGCAATATTGGTCAAAGAATAGAAATGCATGGCGCACATGGGCGGCGTCATAGAAATTGCCAATACCTAGAGAGCGGCTGCACTCCTCTAAATAGCATTCAATGATCTCGTGGAGATAGTTATTGAGGGCGTCGGTTTTGGACTGGAAGTAATGGTAAAAGGTCATGCGTGACACACCGGCCCGCTTTACGATATCAGATACTGTGATTTCCTCATAAGCTCTATCCTGCATTAAAGCAATCATCGCTTCACCGATACATTGTCTGGTGAAGCGGTTTCTTTTTGTAAAGTTTTTCCCCAGTATATGCTTCATCAATGAAATTTCCCGTTTCATGGCAGTTTCCCTTCAATTAAATAAAAATTTACACATTAGATTGTTTTGTAAATTGTATCATAACATGGGCTGGTATACAATAATAAGTAGTAATAAAAACCATGTGATGAGATAAAGGATGTTACTGTGAACAGAGTAAACAGTAATATAAAATGAAGGAGACGATTATGGGAAAAATAATTTTACTTGCGGAGACCGGTTCGGATATTCCGGCAGAAACTGCCCGTCAATATGGAATCTATATTGTACCGATGCATGTATCCTTTGGCGGGGAAACAAGGGATGACGGCAGTTTTCCGGCTGAGGAAGTGGTAAATTATTATAAGAAAACCGGAAAGCTTCCGAAGACAAGCGGATGTGTACCGGAGGATTTTGAAAAAATATATGACAAGATTCATAAGGAGAATCCGAAGAGCCAGATTCTTTATCTTGCCTATTCTTCTGTGACAACCTGCTCCTATCAGAGTGGACAGATTGCGGCAGAAAACAGGGACTATATAACAAGTATTGACACGAAGCATGTATCTGTGGGACAGTATGTAGTTGTTATCACAATGGCGAAGCTTTTAAAAGAGCATCCGGAGTGGGGAATAGAGGAAGCCCTTACAAAGGCGGAGGAAATATCGAGGCGTGTCAGCATGTGCTTTGTGCCGGATACATTAGAATTTCTCCGTGCCGGCGGAAGGGTCAGCAACGCGGCGGCGCTCTGCGGAGCGCTTCTTAAGATTCATCCGAGAATCGAGATTCTAGACGGGTATCTTCAGGCAACAAAAAAACACAGAGGGAATATGAAAAAGCTGGCGCCACAGCTCGTGAGGGAATATATTAAGGAAAAGAACCTTGATCTGGAGGAGCTTTGGCTTATCTCTTCACCGGGACTTGATGAAGAGGTGATAAAAAAGGCGGAAGATGAGGCCTTTTCGTGCGGCGCAAAAAAGGTAAGCTGGGTGAAGACGGGCGGTGTTATCACCACACACGGCGGACCGGGGGCCTTTGGTGTTGTAGGGTTTACGAAAGCATAAATTTAAGCATTTTAAGGAGCTTATCTGTAAGAATGTCAGAATCTGGAGACAGATTCTGATATTTTTTGCTCTAAACTGTTTTAGGTTGTCATATTTGTATTTTGTGTAGTATAATAGGAGAAATAAGATAGCTAATTGTTTCTAATGAAATGGAAAGAAAGGCGGTTTTAAATGAAATTCATTATTGAGCATTTAACAAAGCATTTTGGGAAAAAACAGGTTTTGCAGGATATAGATTTTATCTTTGAAGAAGGGAAGATATACGGTCTTCTGGGAAGAAACGGCGCGGGAAAAACAACGCTGTTTAATTGCATTAACCGGGATATAGAAACAGACAGCGGCAGCTTCTGTCTGGATATAAACGGGCAGAGAAGGGAGCTTGTTCCGGAAGATGTAGGGTATGTGCTGTCGGCCCCTGTTGTGCCGGAATTCCTGACAGGCCGTGAATTTTTGAAATTTTTTATAGATATTAATGAAAGCTCCATTGAGAATCCAAGAAGTTTGGACGAATATTTTGAATCTGTGAGCATTGCAAGGGAGGACAGGGATAAGCTTCTTAAGGATTATTCCCACGGTATGAAAAATAAGATGCAGATGCTTGTCAGTATGATTGCAAAGCCTAATATTCTGCTTCTGGATGAACCCCTTACTTCTTTAGATGTAGTAGTTGCAGAAGAAATGAAAGCATTACTCCGCTCCTTGAAGGATGGACGAATTACTATTTTTTCTACACATATTATGGACCTTGCTCTTGATCTTTGTGATGAGATTGTCCTGTTAAGCCATGGGGAGCTGGAGATAGTGGAAAAGAGCAGTATGGACGGCCATGAGTTCAAAGATAGAATTATTGCGGCGCTTAGGGAGGAACGACATGAATAAAACTTTGAAAATTTCCTTTTCTCTTAGAAATACATACCGCGTTAATGCGATTTTATATTCTCTCAAGCAGATTCCCCTTATCAGGAAGCTTTTGCCGGATATGCTGTATCAGGCGGAAGAGCTGAAGCTTCTGGCAAATGTACTGTCGGTGCTGTGGGAGATCGTTTCCATATTTCTTGGAAAGCTTTTGTATCTCCTTTTAATGGTAAACGGAGCAGGGCTTTTGTATAAGCGCTTGCCGGAAGAGGCAGTATTTCTGCATATTCTTTTGTTTTTGACAATGATCGGAAGTTTTACGAATACAAGCCTTTTTAATCCTACAAAGGATAAGTATTATGGGATTATTCTTATGCGGATGGATGCCAGAAAATATACGCTGGTAAATTATACCTATACGATGCTGAAGGTGGTTATGGGTTTTCTGCCCTTTACGATACTATTTGGAAAAGCCTGGGAGGTTCCGCTGTGGCTTTGTCTGCTTCTGCCTTTTTCTATTATGGGAAGCAAAATTTTTGTCTCTTCCATTGCTCTGTGGAATTATGAAAAGAAGGGGGATGTCTATAATGAAAACAGATTGAAAAAATATGCGTGGATTGGCATTTTTCTGCTTCTTGGGGCCGCCTACGGACTGCCGGCAGCAGGATTCGTATTTCCCCAATTAGTTTCCGGCGGAGTGTTTCTGGCATTTATTGCGGCAGGTGTATCAGGTATACGTAAGATTTATTTTTTCAATTCCTACAGGGAGATGAATAAAGAGCTGCTTTCGCACATAACAAATCAGACGGATACATCGGCGCAGACTGCTAAAGCAGCAAATGAAAAAAAGATTTCTGCGGACATTCCTATTACAAGCCGCCGGAAAGGCTTTCAGTATCTAAATGAGTTGTTTATTAAGCGTCATCGGGCTATTCTGTGGAATTCTGCTCAGAAGATTGCAGGCGTGTGTGCAGTTATTATATGCGGGGTGCTCTTGATTCTCTATTTCAAACCGAATATAAAGCCGGAGGTAAATAAAATAGTTATGAATACCCTTCCTTATTTTACATTTATTATGTATGCGATTAACAGAGGAACAAGCTTTACCCAGGCATTATTTATGAACTGCGATCACAGTCTTCTTACCTATTCCTTTTATAAGCAGCCAGGTTTTATTCTAAAGCTGTTTCAGATACGGCTTTTCGAGATTATGAAGATAAATGCAGTGCCGGCAGTAATTATTGGGGCAGGTCTGTCTCTTATTCTTTTTGCTTCCGGCGGTACAGACAATCCGGCAGATTACGTGATACTGATTACAGCTATTCTCGGTATGAGCCTGTTCTTTTCGGTACATTATCTGACGGTTTATTATTTGCTTCAGCCCTATAATGCCGGCACAGAATTAAAGAGCGGAATGTATAAGGTGGTTATGTGCATTACATACTTTTGTTGTCTTTTCCTCATGCAGCTTCGGATGCCGATACCGATTTTTGGGGTTATGATGATTGTATTTTGTGTAGTGTACAGTATTGCGGCGTGTGTTCTGGTGTACAGGTTTGCGCCGGAAACATTTAAGATTAGGGTGTAAATAGGCAAGGGTAAAAATTTGTTGACTATGGCGGCGGATTAGGATATTATGGTAGTGGGAATAGAGAAGAAAAGGCAGGTGTGTGGATGTTAGTCGTTTCTGTAATGACAAAAAACAACTAAATGATAAGAAAGGGCGGACACGAGAAGTGTGTTTTATTTGTGTTACCCCTTTTGACGGTATTTTGATGCCGGTTGTTTCTGCCGTACAGGAGTTACTGCATACACAGAGAATATCTGCTTTATTTTAAGGTTGTAAGGATGCTTTTGCGTAATTGCGGAGGTGTCTGCTACGATACATTTTTATTGTACTTTATGAATAAGACAGAAGATATTTAAAGAAGTATGGCTGATTAACACGGTCATACTTTTTTGTTGTATCTATGTTATAAAAGCAGTTCGTCTGTTTGGCAGAACCAGGTGTTTTTTAGGTACTATGAGTTTAACAGGAGGCCAAGATGGAAAAACATAATAACTGGGATAAAAAACAGGAAGAATTATTAGAATTTGACAAAATCAAGGAAATGTGGGCAGAGATGGCTCTTACAGAAAAAGCAAAAGAAAAAATCAGAGATACTGTGCCGTGTATGTCTGAAAATGAGCTGACGGCAAGGCAGAGAGAGACAACGGAGGCAAAGGAAATGATTGAAAAGAATGGAAATCCTCCGCTGGTTTCCCTGGAAGGAATCCGGGAATGTGTCCGGTCTTCCGTAAGAGGTGAATGCCTGTCCATATCACAGTTTGAAAAGGTGGAAAATTCTCTTGTTGCGGTTATGCGGCTTAAGGATTATTTGCGTCGATTCAGGCAATGGGAAAATTCTCTTGCATATTATGACGAGGGGCTTAACTGTCTTACAGATGTAAAGGAAACGATAGTTTTGCAGATTAGGAATGGAAGAGTGGATGACAATGCGTCAAAGGAGCTTCGCTCCTATCGTGAAGACATTGACAGAAAGGAACAGAATATGAGAGAGAAAGCAGATGCGGTTCTGCGTGCAAATAAAGCATATATGTCAGACAGCTTCAGCACTATAAGAAACGGGCGTCTCTGTCTTCCGGTGAGAAAGGAATATAAAGGCAAGATAAAAGGGAATGTAATTGACAGGTCTTCTACAGGGAACACAATCTTTATAGAACCGGCTTCAGTGGGGAAATATTTTGAGGAGCTGCAGCTTTTGCGTATGATGGAGGAAAATGAAGAACGGCGGATTTTATATACTCTTACCGGGATGGTTGCAGATAATGCAGAAGCTTTTGAGGAAAATATTACTATGATTGAAAAACTGGATTATATTTTTTCAAAAGGAAAACTGAGTCTCGCATATGGCGGAACTATGCCGCAGCTTAACACAGAGAGACACATTTGGCTTAAGGACGGCAGACATCCGTTGATGCCTCGGGAAGAGTATGTGCCTCTTCAATTTGAAACAGGCAGAAGCTTTCGGGGAGTGATTATTACCGGTCCGAATACAGGTGGAAAAACAGCTGCCATTAAGACAGTTGCATTAAACTGTATGATGGCACAGTGCGGCCTCCATGTGGCATGCCAGGATGCAGATATATGTATGAACAGTAATTTTCTGTGTGATATCGGAGACGGGCAGAATCTTTCAGAAAATCTGTCCACATTTTCTTCCCATATTACAAATGTGCTGGAGATTTTAAAGAGAGTAAATCAGGACAGCCTTGTAATTATGGATGAGCTTGGTTCCGGTACAGATCCGGCGGAAGGAATGGGTATTGCAGTGGCAGTTTTAGAAGAGCTGAGAAAGAGCGGTGCTTTGTTCCTTGTGACAACACATTATCCTGAAGTAAAGCAGTATGCAGACAAAAAAGAAGGAATTATAAATGCAAGGATGACCTTTGACAAAGAAAGCTTAAAGCCGCTCTATCGTCTGGTTATCGGTGAGGCAGGGGAAAGCTGCGCGTTCTATATAGCAGGAAGAATGGGGATGCCGGCGTCTATGCTTCGGACAGCAGCCAGGGCGGCATACGGAAAGGAGGACATACCAGAAGGCTTAAGCAGTATTGTTTTAGACAACAGAGTGGAAAGAACAGGAGTACCAGGTATTCGGAAGAAAAAAACAAAAGGAACGTTAAAAGCAAAAGGGAGAGGATATCAATTAGGCGACAGTGTTATGGTATATCCTGATAAAAAAATCGGAATCATTTGTCAGACAATGAATGAAAAGGGGGTATTAAGGGTCCAGATGCCAGATAAAAAAATATGGATTAATCATAAACGGATAAAGCTTCATGTGGCAGCAGAGGAGCTTTACCCGGAGGATTATGATTTTTCTATTATATTTGACAGTGTGAAAAACCGAAAGCTTAGGCATGATATGGACAGAGGAAAAATGATAGAGGAGACTGTAATTTTGGAAAGCTGATCCCTATGGGTATATATTTCACACATTTTCAGCCCTAGAATATACTATAGCATTAGTATTTTAAGGAGGATTCATATATGAAAAAGCGATTATTAGCGCTTTGCCTTGCTGCTGCGATGACAGCAGCCATGCTGTCTGCATGCTCACAGAAGGAAGAAAAGTCTGAAGAGACGATTGTTACAGAAAAAACTTCTGAAAGTAACGAGAAGGAAAAAATTCCTGAGGCTTCAAAGGTCGTACTGAACGAGGTGGCTCATTCTATTTTTTATGCGCCTATGTATGTAGCGATTGAAGAGGGATATTTTGATGAGGAAGGAATCGATTTGGAGCTTGTGACTGGGTTTGGAGCTAACTATTTAGTACAAAACAAATTATAAAAAATCGATATATTTAATCGTAGAATCCTCATTCAGGTGTATTTGTTCAATCGTAGACCTCCAGAAAGCTCTGCGGTTTTCAGGGGAAAGGGAGGCATACATATTACGGAAATCGGTTTTAAGCAGGTTTTCGAGATATGTAAAGTCTCTCTTTTCTTCCGGCCTGGTCAAAGACAGTTCACGGAGTTCCTTTTCAATTTCATTATATTCTTTATTATAATATTCCCATTCAATACGTCCCTTTTGAAAAAGCAGGTTCAAGCGGTCAAGTTCCTTTTTCAGCTTGTCAGGTGTTTTGACTTTTACAGCCCTCTTTTTCATCATGTCCACTTTTAAGGTCCTGGTTTTATAATTCTGAAATTCCTCTTCAAGATTATCAAGTAAATATTGCTCTGTTAAATTCTGACTGAGCCTGTGCCGGTTGCTGCATAGCTTATCTATCATGGCCCGGTTGCACCGGTAATAGCAATAGGTCCTTTTTTCACCGGTATTTCGGTTAATAATGGAGCTGCATCCGGTACCACACAGTATCTGGCCGCAGGAAGGGCACCTTACAAGGCCGGAAAACAGATAAACTCTTCCGGAGGGCGTCTGTTTTATATTACTGCGTGAGATACGTTTTAGTTCTGTATATTCTGATTCTGTCAGATATGCGGGACAGTAGGGTATCCCGCGGTAGGTGCCTTTATAGAATTCGCTGGACAGCATGGTCCGCATCACGGACCATGAAAAGTCAGGATTATAATATTGCTGCATATATTTCAAAGCGGCAGTTTTATTCTGGTGCTTCCGGAAAAACTGAAAAAAGGCGTTTACCATGTCTTCTTGTTCTGGATTCTTGACCATTTTTTTCACACCGTCTATTTCTGCAGACATATACCCAAGGGGCATATTTGCATCTCCAAAGATAAGCTTTCCCTGGCGGATAGAAGCCTCGTTTACAAATTTAATACGTTCGCTTGTAGTATCTACTTCATTCTGGCCAATAGAAAGTACGACATTCAGCTGAAGGCGCCCATCACGGGTTTCCATGTTGATACCCGGTTCACTGACAGAGATCCAGCGGACGTCATATACATCAAGAATATCCTGTACCTTATAAAAATCAGACATGTTACGGAACCATCTGTCAAGCCGCCAGAAGAGGATAACATCTATTTTCCCGGACTTTATGTCGTTAAGCAGGGAATGTATGGCCTTACGCTTTTTCAGCTCTTTACGTGCAGTCTTTCCCTCGTCAGCATAGATACCGGCCACGGTCATATTGTGATCGGCGGCATATTGTTCCAGGCAGGCCTTTTGAGCCTCCAG
>CAOJQZ010000061.1 GCA_948441955.1 uncultured Lachnospiraceae bacterium
TATTAAAGAATATCAATCGGCTTGGAGTGCCGCTTCCTCAAATATTGGTAAAGATACTAAATCAGATAGGGGATGAGGAATAACATTCAAGCGGGAAAACAAAAAGGCCGGAAAACCGCTTGTAGCGTCCGACTTTTTTTGACAAAATAATCACACGGAGTACTGCCATAACGGGTAGACGGTCAGTCCTTCTTCGCAGAGGGACTATCCCTCTGACAACGGGTAAAACCTGGGAAAGGAGGGATTGCTTTATGAGTGACTATGAACTGCTGACGGTTGTTCTGATGATTCTTGGAATCATCGTGTCGATTTTGATAGCATACATAAACCACACTTTTTTAGCAACTAATTTCTAAGGGCTAACCGTCTATCGGCAGTATTCCCTTTTTGTATTTTCATTGTAACAGATTCCCCTGCATCTGTCAAACGCTGCGGGACCCCTGCCTCCCCGCCGTTTTTCCACAAATCTCCCAATAAAATATATACTGCTGCATCACCCCTTCAAATCCCCGATACCTCTCCTTCGGAAACCTCCCTCCATAATGCTTCTCCGCCGCCTGCAAAATATGCGTATCCACCGGAAATGCCTCCAGCTTATGAAGTCCGAACAGGCAGATACAATCCGCCACCTTCTTCCCCACGCCATACAGCTTCAAAAGCTCCGCTCTGGCCTCCTCATACTTCATTCCGGAAAGCAGACTAAAATCAACCTCCCCATTCACAACACTCCTGGCCGTCCGTACTACATACCTGCTCCGATATCCCAGGTTACATTTCTTTAATTCATCCTCATGAAGCCCCGCAAGCGCCTCCGGCGCAGGAAATGTATAATACTGCTCTCCCCGGAAATTCACCCTCTCTTCTCCATACCTCTCGCATAGATTGCAGATACATTTTCGGATTCTCTGAATATTATTCTGCTGGGAAATCAGAAATGAAGCCGTCATTTCCCATAAATCCTGCCTCAAAATCCGAATCCCGCATCCTGCCCTCACGGCATTTACAAGATACCTATCCTCCGGGTCCGCCTGTGCTATGTATGCCCCATAGTCCTCCTCCAAGTCAAAATAATTCCTCCAGAAGTCTTCAAATTCCTCCTCCTGACAGAAAAAAGTACATTCCTTCCCCTTCTGCCTGACTTCCAGATATCTTCCTGAAGCAATTATACCATATGTATTTTCACCTGTCCTATCCATACGGAAACACTGTCCTGAATTGCATATCTGGCCTATATCAAAGTAATCTATCGTTCGTTTAATCATCCTGTTATCTCCATAGTAAATTTGTCTTGACAGAACTATATTTTAGTTTACCACGTATTTCTCTATCTCTCAATTCATTTTCATCTGACGATTATCCGTCCAAATCCTGCTTGACGAATCCGGCAAAAGCAGTCAAAATAAAAACAAGCCATACATAAAGGAGCATACTTATGTTTTTCAGAAAAAATGAACGATTATTCCGCAAGGTTTCCCAATATCTTAATAAATATCTCACCGATGAACCTGCAGCGGCAGCCCGTCCTCTTCCACAGTCCATTCCCAGTCCTAAGGCATCTTGTTCAGGCCAAACCGGTTCCCTTCCGGCAGCCTGCCTGTACGGGGATGCTGCATGTATGTCTCCCGCTCCGGCTGACGTTGCAATGTTTATTGATAATAATTACTCTGATATGAGTTTTTCGGCAAGGCTGAACCTGTACATGCATGAGCGTGATATTACTACCGCCATGATTTATAAGCGCAGCTTTATTGACAGAAAGCTCATTTCCAAGATTACAGCCTCTGCTGATTATCATCCGTCAAAACAGACGGTATTTGCCCTTTGTATTGCACTACGCCTGAATCTTAAAGAAAGTGAGGGCTTCCTTGAGCTGGCAGGCTTTACCTTTAACCGCAGCAAAAAATATGACCTGATTATCAAATTCATGCTTGAAAATCAGGTCTATGATATAGACAAAATCAACGATATTTTATTTCGCTTTCACGAGTCCTGTTTCGGACAATAGCCTATTTTACCTCCTTCATGGCTTCCTCAAAGAGACAGGTTTCTTCCTCATCATCCCAGGTGCCGTCATTAGCCCTCATGAATCCAATAACCTTATCCATTGCCCGGAAGGTGGAGCCTACGCCTGCACTGGTGGGACTGTAGGAGGCGGTCATGCAGGGGCGGATTCCCAGGGAATCTGCCTCGGAAACTGCATCTATGTTGGCGCCGAGAAACATAAATTTCCACTTATACACATCTCTCTGCGTCTCAATCATTTGCCGCACCTGTGGCTTCGTGTATTCTCTGCTTGCATTTTCGTAGCCGTCTGTTGTGATAATTACAACGATATGTCCCGGCCTGTCCTCCTCCCTTGTCTCGGCCAGCCTTTTTCCTACTTGGGTGAGGGTTCTTCCCGCCGCATCTAAAAGCGCCGTACAGCCTCTGGCATAATATTCCTTCTTTGTAAGCCTCTTCACCTCTGATATCGGCACATGGTCATAAACCACCTCATACTCATCATCAAAAAGCACCAGCGTAACCGCTGCGTCACCCTCTTCCCCCTTCTGTTTTTCAATAAGTGAGTTAAAACCGCCGATTGCTTCCTCTGTCAAAGGCTCCATCGAACCGCTTCTGTCCAAAATAAATACAACCTCTGTTAAATTCTGATTCATAAAACTGTACTCCTTTCATTTTTTTGCCTGCAGCAGTTACCAGCCAGACTCTTAACCTACAAAAAGAATACACCAGGCAAACAATAAAATGGTCGCTTTTCAGGCGACATATTACACTGTCTGAAAAACGGCCATGCTACTTTTTATTCTGCCCTTACCACATAAATCTATGATACTACTCATACAACCGGCACGCCACATAATGCTCTTTCTCTATTTCTTTCAATCTGAAATCCTTATTTCTGCACTCATCACATGCATTCTCACACCGGACCGCAAAACGGCATCCCGGCCTCGGATCAATCGGGCTTGACACTTCCCCTTTAATCAGCCGGCGCCGGCTTCTCTCTCTGTGAATATCAGGTATTGGAATTGCATGAAGCAATGCCCGGGTATACGGGTGCAGCGGATTTTCAAAAAGCTCCTCTGCCGGCCCCTTTTCCACACACTGCCCCAAATACAGTACCATAATTTCATTACTGATATGCTTGACAACACTTAAATCATGCGTGATAAACATATACGTAAGCCCCATGTCCTCCTGAAGATCCATCATCAAATTAAGGATCTGCGCCTGTATGGAAACATCAAGGGCCGAAACAGGTTCGTCACATACAATAAACTGAGGGTTGACAGAAAGCGCTCTTGCAATTCCAATTCTCTGTCTTCTCCCTCCGTCCAGCTCATGGGGATACGTATTAACAAACCTCCTGGCAAGACCGACAATATCCATCAGCTCGTAGATTCTTCTGTCTATATCTTCCTTTCTTTTTAACATTTTCTGTATCCGGACCGGTTCTGCAATCAGTTCTCCGATTGTCATCCTGGGGTTTAAGGAAGCATACGGATCCTGAAAAATAATCTGCATCTCTTTTCTTATGTCAAACATCTGCTTTTCATTATACTGGCTAATGTCCTTCCCCTCAAATAGAATCTGTCCGGCATCCGGTTCGATCAGACGCAAAATCGTCCTTCCAAGAGTAGATTTTCCACATCCCGACTCTCCTACAACGCCAAGCGTTGTACCCTTAGGAATCGACAGGTTCACACAATCAACTGCATGAAGAAGACCACCTGGCGTCTGAAAGTATTTTTTTAAATTCATTGTCTGAATCAAAGGTGTTTTCATATCGTAACTCCTTATCTCATATTCTTCGCTGCATATAGATGACATTGAATCTGGTGTCCGTTATTTTCATAAATTCCGGGGGGAGTAGTCTTACAGATTTTCATACACTCAGGGCACCGGGTATGAAACCGGCATCCCTCCGGAAGACAAGACGGATCCGGCATAAGACCGTCAATGGGTGTTAGCCGTCGGGCGCTTTTTTTCAAATCCGGTATAGAACCAAACAGTCCCTTTGTGTAAGGATGGTGTATGCTGCCGTCAAAAATATCTTCAAGAGTTCCAAGCTCTATAATTTCTCCGGCATACATAATTGCCACACGGTCACATGTCTCTGCCACTACTCCAAGGTCATGGGTAATCAATACCATAGCGGTCCCCAAAGTTCCTTTAAGCTCATGCATCATCTCCAATACCTGAGCCTGGATCGTCACGTCAAGAGCCGTCGTAGGCTCATCCGCAAGCAAAAGCCGGGGCTCACAGGCAAGCGCAATTGCAATAACCACACGCTGCTTCATTCCGCCTGAAAACTGATGAGGATATTCATCTCTCCTCTCTGCCGGCAGACCAACCATATGAAGTATCTCGTCTACTCTCTTCCACTTTTCCTGTTTCGTCTTATTAAGGTCATGCAGCTCCAATACTTCATATATCTGTTCTCCTATAGTAAGCAATGGATTCAGGCTTGTCATAGGATCCTGAAATATCATAGATATCTTTTCACCGCGAAGGAGCCTCATATCAGCCTCCGTCATTTCCGTAATGGACATTCCGTCAAAAATAATTTCACCGCTTACAATTTTTCCTATATTTTTAGGAAGAAGCTTCATAATGCTTAAAGCAGTCGTCGTCTTTCCCGCGCCGGTTTCTCCTACAAGTCCCAGTGTTTCTCCCTTTTTTACTGTTAGATTTAATCCGTTTACCGCATAAATCACAGCATCTTCCGTATCATAGGTAACATTCAGGTTTCTGATTGTCAGCAGGTTTTCACTCATCTCAACTCCTCCATTCTAATTCTTAAGTCTCGGATCAAGCGCGTCACGCAGCCCGTCTCCAATCAGGTTCAATGCCATAACAGCTAAAACAATAGAAATACCCGGTGTTACAACTAAATGCGGAAAATAGCGCATCTGCTCTTTTCCTTCTGAAAGCATGGCCCCCCACTCAGGAGTTGGGGACTGAATCCCCAGCCCTATAAAGCTAAGCGCTGCAATCGTTAAGATCGTTGTTGACATATCCAAAGTGGCCTGCACGATAATCGGCCCGATTGCATTTGGAATAATATATTTCAGTATAATACGCCAGTCTTTTGCTCCGTGCGCCCTCGCCGCTTCTACAAATTCCTGTTCTTTAATAGACATAATCGCGGATCGTACCACTCGGGAAAACCCCGGTACCGTCGCAATGCTCATTGCAATCAGAAGATTTACAATTCCAGAGCCCAACGCCGCTACAACAGAAATAGCCATAAGCGTCTGGGGAATTGCAAGAAATATATCCATAATCCGCATCAATATATTGTCCACTTTTCCCCCATAAAATCCTGCAACTGATCCGATAATTGATCCAACCACCGTAGAGATGCAAATCGTCGCCAGACTAACAAAGAGAGAAATCCTTGCCCCATAAATAATACGTGCAAAAATATCGCGTCCGTACTGATCTGTACCGAAAAAATGCTCGCTGCTCATCGGTAAAAGCCGGTCCGACATATTCTGCTCTACAACATCCAAATCATAATCTACGATTATTCCTGCAAAAATTGCAATCAGCAGCATCATAACCAGGAGGATCAGACCAAACATAGCCAGATTGTTTCTTTTATACCGAAACCAGACAGATTTTAACTGGTTTCTCTTCCTGATACCTGTATTCTCAGCAGCCTTTTTTTCCATCATCCTTCTCACCTCTTTACCCTCTTATAGCTCGATTTAATCCTCGGATCAATGTACGCATAGGTAATGTCAACCAACAGATTAATAATTCCGATGGAAAGTGCGACAAACATTACAATAGCCATTACAACAGGAGTATCCTTCATTCTGACAGATTCTATAAGAAGAGTGCCAATACCAGGCAATGCAAATACACTCTCTGTAACAATGGAGCCTCCCATCATGATTCCAAAATTTATTCCGATTACTGTAACTACAGGGAGAAGGGTATTTCTGAGCGCATGTTTAAACACCACCCTTCTCTCTCCCGCACCTTTTGCCCTGGCAGTACGGATATAATCCTGACGTATAATCTCAAGCATACTTGAACGCGTCATTCTCACAAGCCCTGCCATCAGCGCTGCAGTTAAAGTAATACACGGCAGAATAAAACTCTTCCAAGAGTCCACACCGGACGGCGGAAGCATGCCGAGATTCAATGAAAACACAATAATTAACATCAGCCCCAGCCAGAATGCAGGCATGGATGTAAGCAGCATTGTCATAAACACACTCATCCTGTCAATCACTGAGTATTGCTTCACTGCAGAAATAACGCCTACGGGAATTCCAATTATTATCATCAGTACCGCCGCGCCAAAAGAAAGGGTCAGAGTACACGGGATACGTGCAAGAAGCTGTGCAGTCACAAGATCTCTGGTGCGGTAAGACTGCCCGAAATCTCCAAAAAACGCACTCTTCATATAATCAAAATACCGAACAAAAAAGTTCCCATTAAGCCCCATTGCTTCTCTGAATTCATCCAACTCCGCATTACTCGCATAAGGTCCAAGAATCAATCTGGCCGGATCCCCCGGAGTGAGATTCATAATTGCAAAGATAATAAAAGAAATCCCGATAACAACAGGTATCATCATGATCAACCGTTTTCCAACATAACGTAACATTTATGCCCCCTATCTGCAGGTTCACCCCTACCAGGAATAATCAAAGATGTAAAATTTATAAAGAGAATCTGCCTTGACGCCTTTCAAGTCCTTATTTACAGCAGCCGGCGCCATAAAAGTATAGAGTGGAATCGCAATTGCCTCATCCCTTACAATCTCATTTGCCCTGTTATATAATTCCAGACGTTCCTCCTGATCCGTAGAAACCTGTGCCTTTTTCACCATATCATCGAACTCATCATTCCGTGTTCTGCTGAAATTAAGTCCGCTTTCAATATTGTCGCCGCAAAAATAGAATTCAAGAATCGTATCTGCATCCGGAACCGGCGCTGTCGTGTTGAAAACAGTGATTTCAAAATTACTTCCGTATACGTCGTCAAAATAAGTCCCCCGTTCTACCTTATCCAACTTTAAATCGATTCCAATTTTACTTAACTGACCCTGGATTATCTCTGCCGGTTTGGAATATGTAAAGGTTTCCGTTGTCTTCATAGTCGCGGTAAACCCATCCGGATAGCCCGCTTCGGCAAGAAGCTTTTTTGCCTTTTCCAAATCATATCCGTCTCCTTTAAAATCCTCTGAATATCCAAAACATGCCGGCGGAATGAGGGATTCCAATGTTTTTCCGCACCCCTCTGCCGCGCCCTGAAGTACCGCCTCTTTATCAATTGCATAGCTCACCGCTCTTCTGATCTTTGGATCTTTAAAAATTCCCTCCTCATTGTTAAATGCAACAAACACACAGCCGTTAATTTCTGTTTCATACCAGGAAACCTTCTCATTATTAGTCAAGTTATTCCTGTCCGCAAGAGGCGCATGTGAAAGGAAATCCAAATCCCCTGTCTCAAGAGCAATCGCTGCTGTACTCATATCGGTGAAGAATTTAAATGTCACATCTTTAATAGATGGCTCCCCTCTGTAGTATTCATCAAAAGCCTCCAGATTAATCTTTTCCCCATTACTCCATGAAACAAATTTGTAGGGACCAGTTCCTACCGGATTACGATTAAAGGAGTCGCCGGCTTCCTCTACCGCCTTTTTATTTACAATAGAAAAATTGACTTCTGAAATACAGTCCAAAATCGCTCCATACGGATGTTCCATAACAATATCAACTGTATGTTCATCCACCACCACTGCCTCTTTAATTCCCACAACAATATCTGTCGTATAAGGAGATTCCAGCAGCCTGTCCACCGTATATTTAACATCGTCTGCCGTTAATGTTTCTCCATTATGAAACTTTACATCGGAACGAAGCCAAAAGGTCAGCTTCATGCCGTCTTCTGATATTTCCCATTTGTCTGCAAGACGTGAAGAATAGGATCCGTCCTCTTCTCTGAAGATTAATGTATCATAAATCTGATAAAATATAGCCCAGGCCATCTGTTCGTTCGCCAGCGATGGGTCCAGTCCTACCGGCTCTCCCTGAAGCCCAAACCTTAGACTATCCCTATTTCCGGAGCCAGAACTTTCCTTTCCTCCTCCACATCCGCAGACAACCATAGTAATACATAACAGCACACACAATACTCCTGCCAGTTTTTTCATAATAACCCTCCTTATTTCCAGTTTTCCTTAAATACCCTGTACCAATTCCCTCCAATAATCATTTTTACCTCTTCTTTATTAAACCCACGCTTTAACAGCTGATCCGTAATACAAATCATGTTAGAAATGTTTAAAAGCCCCTCCGTATACATGGTCAAAACGCCTCTTCCCGCCTGGTAGCTCTTATAATACAGGCTGTTTTCCCCATCGTTTTCTTTCACCAGGTTTACAAAGTACTGCTGTTCTCTTCTTACATATGTACCTGCCTGGGCCGTACAGTCAAATCCAATGCCCACATGCTCCGCGCCTACTAAGTCTGCATAATAGCATATAATATCTATAAAATGATCAATAGACGGAAAATCTCTCTTATTCCATAAAGTCAGATTGTACGTGCACGCGCCGATAACTCCTCCCCTTTCCGCGCATTTCTTTGCCTGCTCCGGAGAAATATTCCGCACATGATCAAACAGCTCTTTTGGATTAGAATGTGAAAAAATCGGCGCTTTTTCGCAGATATCCATAGCCTCCAGAGTAGAGCGGCGCCCTGCATGACTTAAATCAACCTGTACCCCATGCTTTTCCATTGCGCGTATCAGCTTCCTGCCATCCTTTGTAATACCTGCGTCATCGCCGGAATGACAGCCGTCCGCGGCAAAGGTTCTATGGTTATAGCCAATCTGCATCACACGCAGCCCCATTTTGGCAAATACCTCTACAGACGCGTCAAGATCATCATGTTGAATGAATTCACAGCTTTGCGCCCCAAAAATCACCCCTTTCTTATTTTCTCTCTTTGCTCTTAAAATGTCGTCGATATGTTCCACCATAATCAGATTCTCTGACTCTGCTATCACAGAATGGTAAAGAATAAAATTGTTAATTGCCGCAGCCGTATTGTCCATTATTCCCGTTACCGTGCAATTCATGGCTGTCAGCCCGCTTTCATCAAGCTGCCAGTTGTCGTCCCCGCTCTCCAGTCCAAAGGAGCAGTTATCAATAACAATTGCTTCCTCATGCAGACGTCTGGCTTCTTCACTTACCGCCGCATTATAATTTAAAGCAAGCCTTTTTACCTCTGGATTATCCGAACACCATGTATCAACTGCAATCTGATAAATACCGCGGTATATTTCGTCAAGATTCTTTTCCATTTGCATCGCCTCCTTGTTTAAATTAGTCTCATTATAGCTTTGTTTTTTGAACGTGTCAATCTTATTTTTTAATATAAAACATAAAATATCTCTGTTCAAATTACAGAAAACGTAGTATAGTGAAAATAGATTCATTCTATAGAGCAAATTAAATTCCGCAATAATTTTAAACGTTCAAATATCAATTGTTCTATTAGACAACGTCTGCCGGATATACATAATTTATTTTGAAAGGAGTACTGGAATGGCCACTTTGAAAGATATTGCACATCTCGCAGGAGTATCCCATGGAACGGTTTCTAATGTATTAAATGGAAAAGGCAATGTAAGCGTAGAAAAAATCAAGTTAGTAGAGGATGCGGCACGGCAGCTTGGGTACAGCATTAACGCCCAGGCACGGCAGCTTCGCGGGCCTTCCGCCCTTGCAAATATTATTGCTGTCATAGTCCCTGATATTACAGAAACCAAATACGCCTGTTTTTTCCAAAATATAAAAAGATATTATGAAAAAACAGGTACCACTGTGCTTCTTTTCGTCACAGAGGATGTCCCTTATCTGGAGCAGTCTGCTGTTACCATCATCTCTACCATGCGTGCAAAAGGCGTGATTTCTATAACATGCTGTTCAAATTCCACAGATATTTATGCGCCTGTAAAACAATATGGGGCTGCTGTGCTGTTTGCAGAACGAAAGCCTACAGGAAAAGAGTCTTTTATCAGTTTTGATTATTTTAAAATCGGAATGGAAATTGGAAATTTCATTCTCAAAAATAATTTCCACTCTGCCGGTCTGCTGCGCCACCTTAATTTATTCTCAAGTGAAGCGGATGTGGAAGCCGGCATATACGCCTCCATAAAAGAATCCAATATTTCTTTTAAGGTTGTGGAGTCCAACATACAGGCCGCGCTGCGTGCCTCCTTTGATTTTTTAACGGATGACGACACGCCTGATGTAATCATCGCCACTGGCTGTAACTTTCTTAATCACATTAAGACAGCATACCGCCTTAACGCTAAAAAACTTCCCGCCCTTATTTCAATTTCAGCCAAAGGTTATACGATCGACAGCGGAAATCTCACAAACTACACACTAAATTATGATAATTTGGCTTATCAGGCCTCTGTCATGCTGGAGCATCATATGGAAAACCATACACAGCCCTCTGTAAAAATCTGTGCTTTTCCTGCTGATGGTATACATTCTGACTATGCCTTTCCCGGAATTCGAAAGGAAGTTCATCTTAATTTCCTTACCATCAAAGGACAGACCACCGACGCGCTGATGCATACTCTGCCTCAATTTGAACGGGAAAGCGGTATCAAAGTACACTTTATAGCCCTGCCTCCAAATGAACTATATGATACAATCTCCCAGAAAGACTCCGGTGATTTTTTTGATTTATTCCGCGTTAATATGTTTCACATGCCAATCTTTCCACATAATAAATTCCTGCCTTTGAACGACAGGTTCTTTCACGAGACAACCAAAGGCATGATTCCCAAGGTGGTAAAAGAATTTTCTTATATTGATAAAACACCTTATGCCATTCCTTTGGATATAGGAACTCAGCTTCTTATCTATCGGAAAGATTTATTTGAAGACCCTATGATTAAGCGCATGTACTACGAAATGAATGCAAAGACGTTACAGGTCCCTCCTGACTTTGAAGAATTTAATGCAATTGCCCGCTTTTTTACCCGGAAATATAACCCGAATTCTCCTGTACATTTTGGAACTTCCTCCTCTTTGACAACAAACTTAGGTATTTGTACAAATTTTGAAATCCGTTATCGGGGCTTCGGTGGAACTGCCTGTGCGGAAAAGGATACGCTCCTTCTCGACGATTCTGTTCTCTATAGGACAATGAAAAATTATAAAGACAGCTTTCTATATGCAGAACAAACTTACGACGACTACTGGGGCGGCGACAACATTCAAAACTTTATTAACGGCAATACGGCAATGGAAATCATTTTCAGCAACTATGCTTCCGGTCTCGCGGCGCTGAACAGCAGCAAAATCGGTGGCAGAATCGGCTGTGCAGTAATTCCCGGCAATAAACCGGCTCTTGGCGGCGGTTCCCTAAGCATTTCCTCTTCAACAAGAAACCCTGAAGCCGCACAGGAATTTATCCTCTGGGCATGCGGTATAAATCAGGCTGAAACTCTAACGATGCTGGGCGGCCTCTCGCCCTATCCGCATATTTTTGAAAATCGTCAGATTATAAACCTGTATCCGTGGCATCTGCTTTTAAATGAGGCCATCCATACATGTACCGGACGCAGTATTTTTAACAGAGTAAATTCTATTGAATATGAGCACCTTGCCGGCGCCCTGATAAGAAATATAGTAAATCAGACAATCACACCAGAGGAGGGCCTGAATACATTTAAACAAAATATCAGGAAATGTATGATTAAAAAATGACATTACTTTTATTCGTTATACTACCAGTTTCTAAAAGAAAGGATATAAAAATGAACATATATGCAAAATTAGAAACACTTCTCCATTCTCCGCAAATTGTGCACTGTCTGGAGAAAATAAGAAAAAATGAAGAAAAGGTTCTGACTTTCCAGAAGGAAATGGCATTAATTGAAGCGCCAACCTTCCAGGAGGAGGCACGAGGACAGGCTCTTTTTTCCCTCTTTCAGGAAATGGGATTAACAAATGTCACTACGGATGACATTGGAAACACTTTTGGGACCTTATTCGGAACAGATAGCAAAAGCCGCGGCAATATCGTCATCGAAGCCCACATGGACACTGTATTTTCAAAGGGAAGTGTTCACGAAATTATAGAAAAGGACGGCGTTATCTACTGCCCCGGCATTGCCGATGATACCAGAGGTATTGCTCTTTTGTACGGACTGCTTCTTGCCATGAAGGGAACTGACATCCCTCTCAGGAAAAATCTTATATTTCTCGGAACAGTGCGGGAAGAAGGCGCAGGCGGCTGCGGCGGACTGAAGCATTATTTGAGAAATCACCCTGACACGGAATGCTGCATCTCTGTAGACGGACCCGATTCTGATTTAATCGTTTTAGGAGGACCCGGAACCAGAACCATTGAGGTGGTATTTCATGGAAAAGGAGATCATGCCTATGCCGGCTGCGGCTATGTGGGAAACCCTGTCCGCGCGGCTGTCCGTGCTATGAACAAAATTTCCTCCTTTACCCCTGGTGAATCTCCCCGGACCACCTGCGAAATTACCGGCTTTCAGGCAGGAGACCTTGCCGGAATTCACGCCATACCTTCAAGAGCTTCCATCACTTTAAATTTCCGTTCCGAAGAAAAGACTGCTCTTGAGAATTTAGAGTCCTTTATATTCTCCGCCCTCAGAGACGGTGTACAGGAAGAAAACGACTTTGTAACAGGCTGCGGCGTCACCTACGAAATCATTGACCACGTAAACATTCCTGTGTCTTGTATGCCGAGGGAATCTGAGCTTGTTCAGACAATGGATGCTGTCATTAAATCACTTGGCATGACTCCGCTATATGATACAAAATGTCCTACTAATGCTAATATCACTATTGGTTCAGGGCTTCCGGGTATCTGTATCGGCGGCGGCGGAAAAGCCGGGTCCTACCACTCTCCTCAGGAATGGTTTGACCCGGCTGACAGCTATCTCGGCGTACAAGCTGCTTTCCTTCTGTGTATGATACTGACGGATGCAGTATTATCCTGATTCTTAAACCTTCCTTCAGGGGGCCGCACGGCTCCCTGTGTCTTGGCTGTCCAACATGCGTAAAACACCTACACTCCCTCGCACGGCAGCGTAAATCCCCATTGCGCACGTATCTGATCCATGAGCCTCATAACACGCAGCGTTTCACTGTGGGGCATTTCTGGACATTCTATTTCTCCTGCTTCTATAGCCCTTACGCAAGCCAGCACCTCATATTCATAACCGTTGATCTGAGCCGGCACCGGGATGCGCTCCTTAAAATTACCTTCCCTGTCATAGATCAGAATATCCTTTGGATTATTAATTTCCTGGATTTCCATATAACCTTCTTCTCCGCTTACAACTGCCCGACAGTCTGTGCGGGCGCTCATATTGCTGTAAAGAACTGCCATCTTTCCGTCTGCAAATGTAAGAGTAATGTTGTTCATCTGGTCTACGCCGGACGGCAGAAATACTGCTGTGGACGCTACATCTGCAACCTCCTCATGAAACAGCATAAGCGCCGCTGTAATGGCATATACCCCAAGGTCAAGAAGGGCTCCCCCTGCAAGCTCCGGACGGACCATACGGGGAACATGCCGGAGGGAATGCCCTAGATTTGCCGTCATGGAGCTTACCTCTCCTATGGCGCCGTTTTCTATCAAATCATTTATAATTTTCCGGCTTGGCATATATCTGGGCCAGATCGCCTCTGTAAGAAGCAGCCTCTTTTCTTCTGCAAGCTTAATAAGCTCCTCTGCCTGGGCTGTATTTACAGTAAATGCTTTCTCTAACAGCACATGCTTTCCATGCTCTAAGCAGAGCTTTGCATGGGCATAATGATGAGAATGGGGCGATGCCACATAGATAAGCTCTACCTCCGGGTCATTTACAAGCTCCTCATAGGAACCGTATGCTTTTTCAAAATCCCACTTCTTAGCAAAATCCTCTGCACGGGAAAGCTCCCTTGAAGCCACCGCATATTTTTCAATTTTTGCCATACCTGCTTTTTCAATTCCTGTTACTGCCTTTGCCATGCTGTTGGCAATATTTCCTGCCGCCAAAATTCCAAATTTCATTCTCTTATCCCTCACAATCGTATTTATTTTTTGGATTTTATAACCATATCCTATTCTTATCGTTCTTATAATTCGACATGTT
Source organism: uncultured Lachnospiraceae bacterium (assembly GCA_948441955.1). Classification (GTDB taxonomy): domain Bacteria; phylum Bacillota; class Clostridia; order Lachnospirales; family Lachnospiraceae; genus CAPEBR01. Next base: position 14,164 of record CAOJQZ010000061.1, read on the forward strand.
CTGTTAAATATATCGCTAAATTATTATTCTATCTCCTTCTTCCCTAGCCTTACCTCTTCCATTTCCTCTGCCAGCTCCTTATCCATATGGTTAAACAGATAATTCTTCCCGCTCTCTCTTCTTTTCTCATATTCTTCCCTGATTAAATGCTTTGTAATTTCTACCTCTTCACGAAATTCTCTTGCCGATATAAGTTTTCCCCCCTGTCCCAGCGTCACCACCTGCTCCACACCGTCCGAGGTCACAACAGTCACATGATATTTCCGGCCAATCTCATGAACCACTTTTTCAATGTACTGGTCCGCCGTCTCTGCCTCCTTCGTATAAACCACGTGGATATTATGATATTTCTGAATTTCCAGCGCATATCCTTCCACCTTATAAGCGTCAAACACAAGAATCACCATACATCTTTTAAATCCCTGATAATTACACAAAATATCCATCAGCTTATTTCTCGCGGCCTCAATATTCACCCTTGCAAGCTCCTTTAAGTCCTCCCATGCAAAAATTACATTATAGCCGTCCACAAGCAGATATTCCTGAAGCTTTTCTTCTTTCCTTCGGCGCCTTTCCTTTGGCTCCGCCGCAA
>CAOJQZ010000062.1 GCA_948441955.1 uncultured Lachnospiraceae bacterium
AAGCAGTGAAGTCCGCGAACTTCTTCAAAACCCGGAGGATCCGGAGCTTCTTCAAAAAGGACAGAAGTATACAGAGGATTTCGCCGCTGTCAAGGGAATCTTCGAAGGACTGTATATCGGAACGCCTTCCACGTATATCCTGACACACACTTCTCAGGGAGCCATTGGAATTACGACCCGGTCCGGAGATTCCCTGAATGAATTCCGTGATACAATTTTGGCGCAGCCCCAGTTAACTAATCTGGGAATTATGAAATCGCCTGGAACGGGAAGCATGATTCTCTCCATGTATTATCCGCTTTTTGAGGATCAGGAATGTATTGGCTATGTAGGAGCCGGTGTTTATGCCAGCCGGCTGATGGACGTTCTGCTGGATTTAGATATTGAGGGCCTTCCCAACAGCGAATATGTATTTTTAAATGCGCAGACCGGTACATATCTATATCATGAGGATGAGGAGCTTTTGAATACAGAAACTGCTGACAGCGGTTACCTTGAAATCATCAATCGAATTAAGAAAGACGGCAGCACACAGGCAGGCACTTATTCCTATCAGGATGAAAACGGTACAGAGCAGCTGGTGGTCTATAAATATCTAAAGGACCGCGACTGGATTTTCATGGTCCGTGACAATACATCCGAAGTTTACGGAAAAGTAGCTGATGTACGTATTACCGTAGGAATTTTATGTGCAGCTGTGGCGGCTGCCATTATACTTATGACTCTTCTCATTCTTCACCGGGAAGGACGTGAGCTCATGGTCATGGAAAATGCTATCCGCCGTCTTGGTAACTTAGAGCTTTCCGCTGACCATGAATTAGAAACCTTTTATGGCCGGACAGACGAGATTGGCATGATTGCACAGACGATTCATCACGTGTGCGGCTGTCTGCGTATGACCATAGAGGATATCGGACGAATTTTAGGGGAAATGGCAGATGGCAACATTGCCGTGGATGTTATGAGAAATGAGGAATATTATATCGGAGATTTTAAAGTTCTGGCCGAAAGTCTGAAAAGTATCCGCACCCATCTTACAGAGGTCATGCGTGATATTACCCAGATTGCAAATCAGGTTGACGTGGGAGCAAATCAGGTATCCGCCGGAGCGCAGGCATTGTCTCAGGGTACTATGCAGCAAAAGGAATCCATGAACGGACTTGTGTCTAATGTCACAGATATCACGGAACAAATCAAGAGCAGTTCCGTCCGCTGTACCAACGCCAGCGATTTGGTTGACAGAGCTACCGGATACGCCGCTGAGGCCGATACAAAAATGGAACAGCTGATTGCCGCTACCAAAAATATCGATCGCTCCTCAACAGAAATCAGTACTATTATAAAAACAATTGAGGACATTGCTTTTCAGACAAATGTCCTTGCACTAAATGCATCCGTGGAGGCTGCCAGAGCAGGCACAGCAGGAAAAGGCTTCACAGTTGTAGCAGACGAGGTCAGAACCCTTGCGGCAAGGTCTGCGGAAGCGGCAAAGAACACTGGAGCACTCATCAGCCGGTCCGTTCAGGATGTAAAGACAGGGACAGAATCTACGAGCCTCGCTATTTCCGCAGTGCAGGTCATCAATGACTGCATTCAGTCTATTAAAACGCTGATGGACGAAATTGAGCTTGCCAGTGTTCAGCAGTCAGAAATGATCGTTTCTGTTGAAAATAGAATCAAAGAAGTATCCAGAGTCATTCAAGCAAACTCCACCGCTGCTGAGGAAAGTGCAGCGGTTTCAACGGAGCTGTCCAATCAATCAAAGACTCTGAACCGGCTTATCGGCCAGTTCCGTATTAACTAAAAAAACAGAGACAGCGGCAGAAGCCTTTGTCTCTGTTTTAAATTTAAAGAAGAGGCAATGCTCCAAGAGATGTCAGAGAACTATTCTCCTTAATTTTACCGTAGATTTTCGTCAGCTTTCCGCCCCTCTTAAGCGTTCCACCAGAGCTTCTCTTGAGAAGCTCCTCATGAATACAAATGTAATAACGAGAGGTACGGCTGCCAGCACGCCTGTATAAGCAAGCGTAAATGCCCAGGGAAACCGGAAAGCCATATAAAACGCACCTATATTATGATAAAGAATATAACATAATATATACCCGCATGCAGTACCTGCAGTCATCGTCACACCTACAGTAACAAGCACTAAAACCAGGCTTTCACCAAGAAGCATCTTACGGACCTGTCCTTTGCCCATGCCGATAGATTCAAGCATTGCAAGCTCCTGTTTCCGGGTAACAATATTGGTAATCAATGTATTCATCATACTCAGAATACTAAACATCATAATAAAGAGGGAAAGTCCGCTTATCATTCCAAACTGTTGGTTTACGTTCTGTTCATAAACAATTCTGCGCTCTGCAAGCGTTTCAAGGGTTAATTCTGGTTTCTCTTCCATCATCTGTCCGAGAGCCTCTCCTATTTTATTTTCCTTGTCTGCCTCCGTTGATATAAGCAGCCCGGAATTTAGGCTTTCATAAGAAACCAGCTTCAAGACTGCCTGCTCCGGCATTAAAAACCAGCCTTCCATGCCCTGGTTATGATCCCGGACATACTGTCTGTCCAAAATGCCAAGTATAGCAACCGTCTTTTCTACTACTTTACTTCCATCATAATAATGCAGTGTGACATCATCGCCTGCTTGAAATCTCCAACCGAAAATTTCCTCCGCCGTGTCATTATCGGACACAAGAATATAATTACCGCTCATCAATTTTTTGTAGTCGCAGCTTCCCTCTTCTAAATATTTACCAATATCCCTTATTTCCTTATCCGTCAGAGGATATACTGCATCGTCCATTCCATATTCATCTTTTTCTGGATAATCATATCTAACGCCAAAGCTCTTGATTTCTTCTATGTTTTTCACACCCTCCAGACATAAAATTTCCCGTTCCATATTGTTGTCAAGGGGCTTCTCCGCCTGTAGTCCGCTCATTCCGTTCTCATTTAATTCAATTGCTGCTCCGGAATACTTAATGTAAAATTCTGCATTTTCAAAATAGCCCTGTCTTGCATAATTATCTTTATTAAATGAAGATATGTAAGTAGCTGCCGTCATAAAAAGAATACCGCCAAGAGCCAGAGAAAGCATTGTAACCGCCGCCTTTTTCCCATTCTTTGAAAAGTTCATCAATCCTAAACTAAAGGGCGTAAGCTTCCTGCATAATCTCTTATTCTCTGCTTTCTTCATAGATTCCTGAGGTATATAACGCAAGGCTTCCATTGGAGAAACGGACGCCGCCAGACGTGCAGGTTTACGTACGGAAATCATAGTAATGACATATATAACGGCAAAAACAAGGACTGCCACCAGCAACGTATTCCATATATTGAAACCATCCGGAATGATAAAATAACCTGCGAGAACACCGATGATAATGCCAACTGGTGCGCCCCGCAAAAACAGAGTGCCCCCCTCCCGCAAAACAAATTTTTTCATCTGTTTTTTTGTCATGCCAATGGTGCGAAGCTGTCCGAACTGATGGACCCTTCCAATTACGGAAAGATAAAACACACCGTAAATAACAAGAATACAGGCAAGCAGAATCACCAGTCCAGTAAGCCCATAAATCATAACCGCCTGCATATTCAAAGATAAAGTATCAATAAACGCTTTTGACGGATTTACATTTTTCCGTTCAATCCCGGCATCACTTCCTATCAAATACATTGCTTCCCGGCACTCTTCCGGATTCATTTTTGCAGCTCCATACAGCTTCGCATGTACTTCATATGGTTCATCCTTTAGCTGGCTGCCGTTCTTTGCGTAGCTTTCAGAAAAGAATACAGAAAACTGCTTCGCCGTGCCGCCTCCCTTCAGAATACCCGATACCATGAAAGTTTCAATACTTCCGTCATAAAAGTGAAAGGTTACGCTGCTCCCAATTTCAGGCTTAAGATTCATCTTTTCCAGCATTGCCCCGTATACTGCTGTTTCATTTTCGGATTCAGGAAGTCTGCCCCTTTCTAATTCCCCAACCTGGATTTCATCTGATAATCCGCTTACATAGCAGGGCATAACGTCAAAAGCGTCCATCTCAGAAAGAATTCCTGTTTTCGCTGTTATCTGATAAGCAATACGCTCGTCGCCTTTCAGCTTTTCTACCTGGGTATCTGCAAGATTATAATAACTCACCTGCTGCCTATGGGAGAGTGCGTTTTTCTCCTGCTGCTTCTGCCCTGCTGCAAACATAAGTACTGCCGTCAAAAGAGAAGCGGCCAAAATAATTGTAGTCATCACAAAAACATTACGCATACGGCTTGACTTTATACTCTCTTTTGACATCAGAGAAAGCATCACTGCTGTTATTTTTCTGCTGTTCATTTCTTTTGGCCTCCTTACTCACGAATCTTTCCGTCTTCCATGCAGATTTTCACATCTGCCTTTTCTGCAATTTCAGGATTGTGCGTAATCATAACAATGGTCTGGTGAAACTTCTTACTTGTCATCTTCAAAAGCTCAATCACCTTGCCGCTTGTACGGCTGTCAAGATTTCCTGTGGGCTCGTCGGCTAAAATGATAGCCGGCTTTGATACCAATGCACGGGCAATAGCTACCCTCTGCTGCTGTCCGCCTGAAAGATGGCTGGGATAATTCTGGAGCTTACCGCCAAGCTCTAAAAAACAGATAATTTCCTCCAAGAAATTTTTATCTTCCGTTTTTCCGTCTAAACGGACAGGCAGGACCATATTTTCATATGCTGTAAGGTAAGGAATAAGATTATAATTTTGAAAAATAAAGCCGATGCGCTGACGGCGGAATACTGTAAGCTGCTCCTCCGTCATTTTTTCAAGGCTCTTACCCTCTACCTTAACTGTGCCTGAAGTCGGCGTGTCCAAGCCGCCAAGCATATTAAGGAGCGTGGATTTTCCACTTCCTGACGTACCGATAACAGCTGCAAACTGTCCGTCTTCAATCGATATATTTACATCGTCCAGCGCCTTTACAAGACTTTCATCCTTTCCATAATACTTTTTCAAATTGTATGTATTTAGTATTGTCATAGCAGTTCCTCCTGTTTCTCCACTTATAACTGTATTGTAAAAAACAGAAGTGTAAAATTCCATTTGGCGGAATGTAAAGTTCTGCTGATTTTTTGTAAAGTTTTGTATAGAAAAATTCCTGTTATCTATTGCAATGTTACCTTTTCCGGTTATAATGGGAAATACGGGCCTTTTGCCGGATTGGCGGGAGACTTTGAAAGAATGTTAATAAAATCAGGAAAGGAGACAAAAATATGAAAACTGATAAAATCGGATGGGGAAGTTTCTTTCGAATCGTACTTACAATCGCACTGCCCATTGCATTTCAGAATTTTTTATCCACCACGGCAAGCATGGTAGATACAATTATGATTGGAAGCCAAGGTGAATTGTCTGTAGCAGCGGTGGGCATCTGTTCCCAGATTACCTCTCTGTTCTTTTCCTGCTATTTCGGATTCGCAAGCGGAGGATTATTATTTTTTTCGCAGTATTGGGGCGCCCGCAATGAAAAAGGAATTAACCAGGCTTTTGGACTCGGGCTTACCTGTATGCTTGCAGTCTCCCTGCTTTTTGGCGGGGCCGCAGTCGCCAACCCTCGTTTTATACTGGGGATCTATACGGATAAAGCAAGCATTATTGCCATCGGAGCTCCCTATATCCGGATTGTAGGCTTTGCATATCCTCTCCAGGTGCTTGCAATGATCATTAGCTTCCTGATGCGTTCTACAGAACGAGTAAAACCGCCTCTGATCAGTTCTGTTCTGGCCCTGATTACAAACTTTATCCTGAACTGGATTCTCATCTATGGACGCTTTGGTATGCCCAAGATGGGGGCTGCCGGGGCTGCTGTCGGCACTTTAGTATCTGGTATCGTAAATGTGTCTGTACTGTTTGCTTTCCTTCTAAAGGATAAGAAAACCGTTGCCTTAAGACTAAAAGATATGTTCTTCTGGCACGACGGCTTCCTTAAGGAATATATGGGAAAATGTTTTCCTATTATTATCAACGAATTGTTCTATGGAATCGGTCAGATGCTGATTAATATTGTAATCGGTCATCAGTCAGAATCAGCCATTGCTGCTATGGCGGCATTTCGTGTTTTGGAAGGCTTTGTATTTGCCTTTTTTGCCGGCCTTGCAGACGCTTCCTCTGTGGTTGTGGGAAAGGAAGTCGGCTCCGGTCATCTTATGAATGGATATCAATATATGAAGAAATTTTCCGTACTGTGTCCGGCAATTACCTTCTGTATCTGCCTGATTGGCCTGCTGTTTAACGGACCTCTGCTTTCCCTTTTTGGTCTTGGGGCCGAGGCTGTGTTTTTCGGCAAATATATGATTCTTATCTATCTGGCAGCCGGAACGATCCGTACCTGCAACTATATTATGAACAGTTGCTACCGCGCCGGAGGGGAAGCTGTATTCGGAACTCTGCTTGAAATCATCTGCCTGTTTACCGTAAGTGTCCCGGCAACATGGGCAGCCGGAATGATATGGCATCTCCCATTTCTGGCTGTATTCTCATTCCTGTACACTGACGAACTAATCCGTCTGGTATTCGAATTGTGGTATACAAGAAGCGGAAAGTGGATCAAGCCTGTGACCGAAGCAGGCCGGACCGCACTGCCGGAGTTTAAGTCAGCGCTTATACACAGAAGAAGGAATTGATTATCTGAGATACACGCCTGAATCTGTTTCTTGCGGGGCTACGCTGTTTTGCCGATCTGTCTGGATTTCCTGTTCCGTTCTAAACTGGAAATATCCTATTCAAACCACGCAACCGCTCTAATAGGCGAACCGTCGCAGTTATCCAGTTTCAGCGGGAAACAACTGAACCAAAATAAATCGCTGCCACATAGCTCTAAGTTTTTAAGATTTTCAATGTTTATAATATCACACTTTTGAAACAGCATTTTATGACGAGTTAGGTTCTCATCTGCAATTGGATCAAGACCAATTACGTCAAACCCAATCCCTTTGTAATTTCCAGATATTATAAAATTCAATACCTCCTCATCAATACAAGGATAATCTCCAAAATAAGCATCCGTCCCCCAGTGTTTATCCCAACCAAGATTAAACAATAGGAAATCGGCATCCCTTATCTTATCTCCGATTTTACGAATATGTTCCATTGAAATCGCTTGACATTCCTTCAGATCTCTGCAATCTATAACCAATGCTTTTCCAATAAACTGTTGGATAGGGAATTGGTCAAGCGTCGTTCTTCCTGCAAAAAGGTGCGCCGGTGGATCCATATGTGTTCCCGTGTGTGTGTACATCTGTAATAATGTTTCTTTGAACCCGTCTTTTTCATAACTGTTTGCTGAAATAAATTTCGGCGTATCAGTTCCGGGATAAACAGGCATATTCTCTTTAATGCTATGCGTCAGATCAATTACTTTCATTTTAATTTTCCCCCGCAAATTTCGATTGTGATTTGATGTTTTTAAAAAAATGTGAGATTTCCCTTAAAAAATCATATAAAATATTATAGCACAAAATATACGGGAATCACTGACATATTTTTTTCACAGCAAATTCAAACCGGCAGGCTATCCCTCACACACAACGCCCCATACCCCACCTGCGGGTTAGGATACACGTCAAACCCCGGCAGCGGCTTCGCCCCGCGTCTTAAGTAAGCCTTCACCTTCTCCCCGTACAGATACGGGTCATTATTTCTCACAATTCCCCACTCCATGAGAAGCGCCGCCCCGCCTGTTGCAAACGGCGTCGCAAACGAGGTCCCGCTTACCGCAGCATAGCCTCCGCCGGCAGAAACCGTTGTAATATCCACTCCCGGCGCTGCAATATCCGGCTTTAGTCCCCCTGTTCCGGTCCGGTAGCCTTCTGGTACAAGAGGCCCCCTGCCGGAAAAATCTGCGTACGAAAATGTACGTGCATTATATGCTCCTACGGAAATCACTCTGCCGGCTGTAGACGGGATTGTCAACGTAGTATTATCCGTTGGATAAAGAAACCCTGTCCCCCGGTTTAATACTCCCTCGCTTGGAAGCCACAGCTCATAGCTGCCGGATACAATTTCCCTCGGCGTCAGTATAATCCTCCAGATGCCTGTGTTAATATATCCTTCCCTTTGCAGCAAGTCAATATAGATTTCCTGCGCCGTACTGTAGGGACTTGGCTCTCCATAATACAGCAGAATTTCTGTCTGCCCCGCTGTAAATCTCTGGGGACCTAAGATTTCCTGTACAGGCCCTATGCGGATTCCGGAGGGTGACACAAGGGAAATGTCTATCACATCCACATATTCTTTCCAAATCTGTACATTCAACGACGGCTGACTCTCTTGAACCGCCAGCTCAATAACTGTCTCCCTTTCCTCATCTACCCTTCCTGATGTGTGTCCGGCGCTGGCAGCCTCGTTTCCTGTTCCGATACAGATACTGCTCTTCCATATATTTGAGATATCATCGATAAAACGCTCCAAAAGAGAGGTCCCGTCATGAGCGCCATATGTATTGCCAAAGCTGATATTTACGGCCACCGGCATCTGGTACTCCAGCGCCTTCCTCACTACATAGTCAATTCCCATCATAAGTTCTGTTGTCCGGGGAAATCCTTCGCTGGAAGGATTTCCAAGCTTTACAATAAGAAGCTCGCTCTCAGGCGCTGCTCCCGCATACTGTCCATAGCCGGAAACATTTACACTTGAACTGCTCCGGCCGTTTCCCGCGGCGATTCCCGCCACTGCCGTCCCATGCCCGGATGTGTCTCTTGTTGGCACAAGCTGCGTTCGTTCCGGCAGTGTCTGTGCATTTAAAGCTTCATTTATCCTCTCACCCGTATATTCAACTCCAGTTTCATACCCCAGCGGCGGGCCTTCGCCCTCCCTCGGCCTTAACGACTGATCCCAGATTGCACGGATCCGCGTCGTCCCGTCTGCGTTACGGAAATCTGCCAGTGTATAATCAATTCCCGAATCAATCACTGCAACAAGTATTCCCTGTCCAAATAAGGAAAAACGGGTATCCTGCACCTCATCAATGCAAGACACCCGCTTTCCGTCTGCGACTTGAAAAAACAGTCTTTTCGGTTTTTCAATATACTCAATCTGAGGCAGCGCTGCAAGAGCCTCTATTCTGGATTCCTTTATGGTTATTACCGCGTATTCATTCATAAGCTCCGTAACTCTGTCTGCAAGGCTTCGTACCTCTGTAAGCTCCCCTGAATACTTTACGATTAAATCCCATGCCCTGTCAATGGGATTATAGCCCACGTCCAGCTGCAGAGATTTTTCTCTTTCCTCTTCTGTGGCATCCAGCGCCAGATTTAATAGATTCTCAACCTTCTGACTTGTCACTTTGTCACTTCCCACCTATACTTAATTCCTGCTACTATTTTAAAAATTCATGTTCCAGAAAAGGCGCCAAATCTGCGGGAATAAAATATCCCTTCTCATAGTGGCAGACCGGGCAGACATTCGGAACAAGCCTTCCATGAAAAATATGCCCGCAGTTCAGACACATCCATTCCTCTTCCTCCGGGCTTTCGTAATACCTGTTATTTTCTAACAGCATAGCAATCTTCCCAAATCTTTCCGCATGAACTTTTTCTATCTCCGCTATCTGATAAAAGGCTGTTGCCTCCTCTATAAACCCTTCCTCCTTGGCAATATTCCCAAAGGCCGGATAAACATTATCGTACTCTTCCAATTCATTATGCTCAGCCGACCTTAGAAGTTTTTCTACACTGTCAAAATGATCAACCGGATAGCCGCCGTCAATACGGATTGTCTCACCTGCCGATTTCTTCAACAGCTCATAATATCTCTCGGCGTGCGCCCTCTCCTGATCTGCCGTAAAAAGAAATATCTGGCTTACTGCATACATTCCCTGCTTCTGTGCTGTCCTGGCAGCAATTGTATATCGGTTTCTAGCCTGACTTTCCCCGGCAAATGCACGCATAAGATTTTCTTTTGTTCTGCTTTCATTAAAATTAATAGCCATGATGCACACTCCTTATTATTTTTACTACTAGTATGTATCATGGCTGTAAAATTATTCTTCTTTTAATCAATTAAAACCAATAATTCTGCGTGCTACCGAATATACCAGAGAAGAGATTTCGCGTCCTGGTTTTCCCGGTATGTTCAAAGTTTGTCCCAGAATGCCCCAGCGTATTTTTACAAACACCCTCCAGTCACTCGTTCTCAGATAGTTCCACAGCTCCTTCTTTTTTTCCAGATTTTCCGATTTTTTAGAACGTATAGCAAGAATTGACGATACGGTCATCATAATAGCAAGATAATTTATCATGTAGGCCCGCAGCTTTTTGCTCTTGATTTTACCCATCTGATACATATCTATCATAGATTTCGTAACAAATATCTGCTGATCAATTCTGGAGATCATCGTTTTTTCATTAACTGACTGATCTTCTCTTCCAATGTAATAACGGTAAAAATCCACATCCAGATAATATATCTTCCGCACATGAGGCAGCGGATAATACACATAAATATTGTCCACATAAAAAGTATGTCTGGGGAGTCTCAGCTGCGTCAGCTTCAGCATTTCCGTCCTGTAAATTACGGAATGCATCAGGATATACTGATCCAGATGAAAATGTCCAATATCATCCCATCTGAAAATTTCATCCTGCGGCAGAGCGTTCCGGTAATGAATGCACTTTTTCCTTTCTATACCGGCCTTTTCATATACATAATTGGAGATCAGCATATCAATCTCCTGATCCTCCTCCTCAAACCGCCTTAAAAGCTCCAGAATTTTATGCAGGGATTCCTCATCCACCCAGTCGTCACTGTCAACCACTTTAAAATATTTTCCTGTCGCACTGCTTAATCCGGAATTCACCGCGTCTCCATGTCCGCCATTCTCCTTGTCAACCACTTTGATTATGTGCGGATATCTTTTCTGATACTCATGAGCCACTTCAGAGGTTCGGTCTGTGGATCCGTCATTTACAATGATAATCTCGATATCCTCTCCTCCGGGCAGAATACTTTCGATTGCATGAGACATGTATTCTTCTGAGTTGTAGCAGGGAATTGCAAATGAAATATATCTCATCTTTATCCTCCTTTATAACACGTATATAGTATATAGTATAATTCCCTATTTTCCAACTAAAAATTATTAAATACACCGGATTCAATTGTAAACTGCCTCCAAATTAGATATAGTATTATATAGATGCCTGAAGGCACAAATTGGAGGTATTTCATATGAAAAAAAATGTAATTGTCGGTCAATCCGGCGGGCCTACCGCAGTTATCAACGGAAGTCTTTACGGGGTTGTATCAGAAGGATTAAAACGAACCGAGCAGATCGACCATATCTATGGCATGGTTAACGGAATTGAGGGGCTTCTTGCCGGACATATCATGGATATCGGAGCGCTGGATTCAACTAATGAACTGGAGCTTGTAAGAACCACTCCCGGCTCTTATCTTGGTTCCTGCCGTTATAAGCTCCCAGAGAATCTGGAAGACCCTGTATATCCTGAATTATTCCGCAAGCTGGAAGATAAAAATATCGGATATTTTTTCTACATTGGCGGAAATGATTCTATGGATACCGTAAGCAAACTCTCACGCTATGCTGCAGGGATTGACAGTGATATACGTTTTATCGGCGTCCCCAAAACAATTGACAATGATCTGGTTCATACGGATCACACGCCGGGATATGGCAGCGCCGCAAAATATGTAGCTACTGTCGTTCGGGAAATCGCTGCAGACGCTAATGTGTATGACAATAAGCAGTCCGTAACAATTGTTGAAATCATGGGACGTCATGCCGGATGGCTGACCGCTGCAAGTATTCTTGCACGGAAATTTGAAGGAGATAACCCGGTACTTATATATCTGCCTGAGGTTGCATTTAATCAGGATACATTTATTGAAAAGGTAAAGGATGCCCTTACTCATACGCCGAATCTTATTGTATGCATCTCTGAAGGCATCAATGATGGAAACGGAACCTTCATCTGTGAGTATGCAAGCGACGTTAGCGTAGATAGTTTCGGCCATAAAATGCTCACAGGCTCGGGAAAGTATCTGGAAAATCTTGTAAAAGAAAAAATTGGAGTAAAAGTACGTTCCATTGAGCTTAATGTATGCCAGCGCTGCTCCTGTGCACATCTTTCCAGAGTAGACCTGGACGAAGCAGAAAATGCAGGTATTTATGCAGTTCAGGTCGCATTGTCAGGAGAAACAGGGAAGATGATTACTTTTATTCGAAATAAGAGTATCCCTTATGAGTTATCCTATGGGACGGCAGATGTAAACATAATCTGCAACGAGGAAAAGCCTGTTCCTACAGAATGGATCATAAGGGACGGTTCTGATATCAGTAACGACTTTATCGATTATGCAAGGCCCCTTACACAAGGCTACGTGGAGCTTCCAACCAAAAACGGAATTCCGCTTTTTGCATACCGCAGATAAAAGAGGGCTGTTCATAATTTGTTCATTTATCTTTTAAAAAACCTTCATTTCTACAACACGATTTCTTAACAGCTGTCTCATATACTATAATTAACAAATGAGCAAAGCAATAAAACTATTTTGAATAAACTTTTTCATAATACATGCCGGGCACTGCGAAAGCGGTGACCCGGCATCCTCCCTTTTTATGGGGCCTTGGGGTGATGACATTGCCGCCGTTTTGGGGCTGCCTACAGTTTACACAATCTTTGGGATAGTCCCCCATTTGCTGATAATCACAACACAGATACTTCCACTCTGGTTCTGAGTAGCGTAATAACGCAGTAGGTTCTTAAGATAAAGACCCCTGTATGCCTCAAATATTTCTCTACACCAAGCTTAGATACTCTTGCATGAGCTTCTTTGTTTTCCAGTCCCCAATACAAAGCATATTGATGACCTTAGTTCTTAAATGCCTCGTTGCCACAAAGCATCTGTATTTGCGCCAACGCATAATCTTCGATTGTATCTGTGAATATTCTTCTTTTTGGTGCTTTCCTGCAAAAAAGTACCAAAAAATACCTCTGAAACTCAGAGATGCGGAATGTTCTGAATAACCTCTATAAATGGATATAGAAAATATCTGTCTGTATCTGCCATTAAACGGCATAACCTTAAACTTGACAGCAGATTGTCAATACATAAAAAACCGAGACACTTCTGCCTCGGTTTCGTACGTGGGCGAGAGGATTCGAACCCCCGACCTTCTGGTCCGTAGCCAGACGCTCTATCCAGCTGAGCTACGCCCACACATCGTATTATGCTTTTCACAGCAAAATTTATTATAGTCTATATTTTTTTATATGTCAATAAGCAAAATTAAATATTCCTGAGTTTTTTATTATTTCAATTACTTTCTGTATTTGCGTCCTGCTGTATTTTATGCTATGATTCCTTACGTAAATAACACCGCTAAAAAGGATTGTAATAAAATGAAAAAGATTGCTGTAATTAATGACTTATCCGGATTCGGACGCTGTTCCTTAACTGCTGCTATTTCAGTCATATCCGCAATGGGAGTTCAGCCCTGCCCGCTTCCCACTGCTATATTAACCGCACAGACCGGATACCCAAGCTATTATTTAGACGACTATACAGAAAAAATGGAACACTTTCGAACAGAGTGGAAAAAAATGGGGCAAAGCTTTGATGGCATTTATACGGGGTTTGTTGCAGGAAAAGAACAGATTCTTCAGATTTTACGCTTTATCGACACCTTTGATACCCCGGAGACATTTTTACTCGTAGACCCTGTTATGGGCGATGACGGGATTAAATATGATATGTTTACTCCGGAGCTTCTAACACAAATGAAGCGGCTGGCAAAAAGAGGAAACATCATTACTCCCAACCTTACAGAACTGTGCCTTCTTACAGACACCGATTTCCACCATATTCAGGAAATCTCAGATACTGAAAGACTAATGGATACCGTGCAGACGCTGGCGCTCTCCTTCTGTAAGGAGGGACCTGAACATGTTATTGTCACCGGCATACATTTTACAGATACTGAAGGCACTTTACAGATGGGTAACCTCTACGTATCAGAAACGCAGACCAGTTTGAGCGCATTTCCCTATATTGGAAAAAGCTATTCCGGAACAGGAGACTTATTTGCTTCTTGTCTTGCCGCAGGGATAGCAAAAAAAAGAAAAATCTCAGAAATCATTCAGGTAACGGGAGAATTCCTGGAAGCATCTATTGAAGATTCAGTAAGAGAAAACGTACCGCGAAATGACGGCGTAAATTACGAGAAATTTTTGTGGATGCTGCAATCTGTTCAATCTGGGACGTAGT
>CAOJQZ010000063.1 GCA_948441955.1 uncultured Lachnospiraceae bacterium
ATTCATTTTGACAAAGACAGCCTTTATTTTTTTACGGCGAGAGGAAAGAACTTCTGCCATGAGCTTCTTAAAAATGGGAAAGTGCAAATACTGGCTTACACCCGCTTCAAGGAAATGATACGACTCTCCGCAAAGGCCGTACCTGCTCCCGAATCGGAGCAGGAAGAAAAAATAAATACGATTTTTGCTGAACAACCCTATCTGGCAAATGTATATCCGGGCGGCACCCGGAAAATCGGAATCATTTTTGAAGTGAAGCATGGCGAAGTCGAATATTTTCATCTTGGTGTAAATCCAATTTTCCGGGAAAGCTATACGCTTGGAAAAGGGAGGATTTCAGAAAAGGGGTATTTCATTACCGACAGCTGTATTGGCTGCGGAAAATGTCAGAAAGGCTGCCCGCAGAGATGTATCGTACAAGGAAATCCCTATCAGATCCAGCAGGAACACTGCCTGCACTGCGGAAGCTGCTACGAAAACTGCCCGGTAAATGCGGTTTGGAAACGAGGCTCAAAATGAATCAGACAGAAAGAAGAAATTACTTAATCAAGAAATTGCTCTTAGAACAGCCGGAATATGCCAGTCTGCAGATTCCGGAGGATGAGGGCGGACAAAAAAGGCTTCTGCGCTCTCTTTTTAATATTCGTATGCCCCTGCCTGCAAGTGACAAGTTTTTAGAAATACAGGATGCTTATCTTAAGGAAGAGACGAGGAAAAAGGGAATTACAAAGTTCTCTAAGCTGGCTCCGGTACAGGAGGGGATTTATCTCTGGCAGGGAGACATTACGGCGCTTGCCTGTGATGCCATTGTAAATGCGGCAAACAGTCAGATGCTGGGATGCTTTTGTCCCTGCCACGGCTGTATTGACAATGCGATTCACACTTTTTCCGGCATTCAGCTTCGGTTGGCCTGTGGGAAGCTAATGGAGAGGCAGGGACATGAAGAACCTGTGGGGAAAGCAAAGATTACGCGGGGTTTTAATCTGCCCTGCCGTTATGTCCTTCATACAGTGGGGCCGATGATTCACGGCCGGCTTACGGATAAGGCTCTTGAACTGCTGACATCCTGCTATCGTTCCTGTCTGGAGCTGGCAGAGGAAAATAAGATAAAAAGCATTGCATTCTGCTGTATTTCTACAGGGGAGTTCCACTTCCCAAATGACAAGGCGGCAGAGATTGCAGTCCGAACGGTAAAGGAATACCGGGAACAGATTCACAGCGGTATGGAGGTGGTATTCAATGTTTTCAAAAATGAGGATTACGAAATCTACAGAAAACTGCTTGGAGCAGATTGAAAAGCTGAAAAAAGAACTTGCACAGGCGGACGCGGTGATCATTGGAGCCGGTGCAGGTCTTTCCACTGCTGCAGGTTTTGCATATACCGGGGAAAGATTTCTGCGCTATTTTTCCGACTTTGAAGCAAAGTACGGTTTTCACGATATGTATTCGGGAGGCTTTTATCCGTATCCTGCGCCAGAGGAGTATTGGGCGTACTGGAGCCGCTATATCTATATCAACCGGTATATGGATGCGCCGAAACCGGTATACGACAGACTTTTTCAGCTTGTGAAGGAAAAGGATTATTTTGTGCTCACTACGAATGTGGATCACTGTTTCCAGAAAGCAGGTTTTGACAAGAAAAGGCTGTTTTATACCCAGGGAGATTACGGTTTGTTCCAATGCAGCGAACCCTGCTGTCAGGAAACCTTTGAGAATGAGGATATGGTCCGCAAAATGATAGAAAGGCAGCAGGATATGCGGATTCCCGCCGAGCTTCTGCCAGTCTGCCCTCATTGCGGGAAACCATTGACCATGAATCTGCGTTCGGACAGTAAATTTGTTGAGGATGAGGGGTGGCATCTGGCGGCGGAGAGGTACAACAATTTTGTACGCACCAGGAAGGATCTGCGGATTTTGTTTTTTGAACTTGGGGTTGGATATAATACCCCGGGAATTATCAAGTATCCCTTCTGGCAGATGACGGCGGAGAATCCGAAGGCAGCCTATGCCTGCATCAATTTTGGTGAAGCCGTCTGCCCAAAGGAGATTGAGGAGCAGTCTATATGTATTGACGGGGATATTGGAGAGGTTCTGCGGCAGATTAGACTATGTAAATACACATAAAATAGGAATGATATCTTGAAAGAAACAGTTATCTTCAGCAGCTTATTTAATAAATATCTGATATTAAGGGAAGAAAATATGTTGGTGCGAATTTAACATAGAAACAGTTGAATTAATTTCCTAAATTCAGTATACTCAATAAAGAGATAAAAATGAATCATTTATTGATAGAAGAAAAGGGGAATAAAGTCATGACTTACGAAGAAGTGTTAAAAAATGCAAGAAACTGTGTAGGAGATATTTGTAAAGCCTGTCCGGTATGTAACGGAAAAGCCTGCGGCGGCAGGATACCTGGTCCGGGAGCAAAGGGGACCGGCACGGTAGCAATTCAAAACTACGATGCATGGCAGAGACTGTATGTAAATATGGACACGATCTGCGAAAACAAACCGGTGGACCTCACTTTTCATGTGTTCGGACAGACCTTTAAGGCTCCTGTTTTTGCAGCTCCCATCGGTGCTATGAAGCTTCACTATGGGGATAAATATGACGATCTGGAGTATAATGATATTTTGGTTTCCGCATGTGCGGATGCTGGAATCGCCGCATTTACAGGCGACGGGACAAACCCCGCAGTGATGGAGGGGGCGACAAAAGCGATTAAGGCTGCAGGAGGAAAGGGTATCCCGACTGTGAAGCCTTGGGATGTAAATACATTGGCAGAAAAATTTGCACTGGTAAAGGAAGCGGGAGCATTTGCCTGTGGGATGGATGTGGACGCGGCAGGGCTTCCGTTTCTTAAGAATCTTACTCCTCCGGCGGGAAGTAAATCTACAGAGGAGCTTAAAGGTATAATTGCCGATGCGGGAGTGCCGTTCATCCTGAAAGGAATCATGACAGCAAAGGGTGCGCAAAAGGCAAAAGAGGCAGGCGCGGCAGCGATCGTAGTGTCCAATCATGGCGGCCGTGTACTGGATCAGTGTCCGCCTACAGCAGAGGTGCTTGGGGAAATTGCAGATGCAGTTGGAAAGGATATGAAGATTTTTGTAGACGGCGGTATCCGTTCCGGTGTGGATGTATTTAAGGCGCTGGCTCTTGGCGCGGACGCAGTACTTATCGGGCGTCCGTATGTGACGGCGGTATATGGCGGAGCAGCTGAGGGAGTAAAGGCGCTGACGGAGAAGCTTACTGCAGAGCTTAAGGATACCATGGCAATGTGCGGTGCGCATTCCCTTGATGAGATTACAAGAGATATGGTCAGATAGTGAATGAAAAGCTTAAATGAGGATATAAAAACAGGAAACCTAAAAGGCGTTTATCTACTGTATGGCGAGGAGTCCTATCTTAAGAAGCAGTATAAGGACAGGCTGACAAAAGCGGTTCTGCCGGAGGGCGATCAGATGAATTATGCTTACTACGAAGGAAAAGGCATTAATCCGGCAGAAATTATTGATCTTGCAGAGACAATGCCGTTTTTCGCTGAACAGAGATTGATTGTGATCGAGAATTCCGGATTTTTTAAAAATGCAGTTCCGGAGCTCTCTGATTACATCAAAACAATGCCGGAGACAGTCTGCTTTCTGTTTATAGAAAATGAAGTAGATAAACGAGGCCGCATGTACAAGGCTGTAAAAGATAAAGGACGAATCGTTGAGCTTAAGAGGCAGGATGAAAAGACGCTTCTTTATTGGATTGCGGGAAATGTAAAACGGGAAGGCAGGATGATTAAGGAGACAACGGCAAAATATCTGCTTGCTATGGCTGGAGATGACATGGAGGGGCTGGTGCATGAGCTTGAAAAGCTATTTTCTTATACGCTGGGACGGACAGAGATTACTGCGGAGGATATTGATGCAGTCTGTACGGTGAAGATTACCAATCAGATTTTCGACATGGTAGAGGCAGTGGCCATGAAAAAACAGAAAAAAGCGTTGGATCATTATTACGACCTTTTGGCGTTAAAAGAGCCGCCCATGAGAATATTATTTCTTCTATCCCGCCAGTTTAAGCTTCTTCTTCACGTAAAGGAGCTGAGAGAAAAGGGCTGTGATAAAGGAACAATCGCGAAAACAGCAGGTCTTCATCCCTTTGTGGCAGGTAAATATATGCAGCAGAGCAAAAGCTTTTCTAAAGGTGAGCTGCGAAGGATCATGGAGGATGCGGCTGATACCGAAGAAATGGTAAAGACAGGGCGCTTAAATGACAGGATGAGTGTAGAACTTTTTATTGTCAGATATAGTGCAGCGTCTGAATATAAGGATTAAGGAGAAGAATACGTGGCAGGAACAGATCAGAGTAAAATTCGAAATTTTTGTATCATTGCCCATATTGATCACGGGAAGTCGACACTGGCTGACCGCATTATTGAGATGACAGGTCTTCTTACAAGCAGGGAGATGCAGTCTCAGGTGTTGGATAATATGGAGCTTGAGAGGGAACGGGGTATTACGATCAAAGCGCAGGCGGTCCGTATTGTATACAAGGCAAAAGACGGGGAGGAATATATTTTTAATTTAATAGACACTCCGGGACATGTAGACTTTAATTATGAAGTTTCAAGAAGTCTTGCAGCCTGTGACGGCGCCATACTTGTAGTAGATGCGGCTCAAGGCGTGGAGGCCCAGACACTGGCAAACGTATATCTTGCACTTGACCATGATCTGGATGTAATGCCGGTTATTAATAAGATTGATCTGCCAAGCGCAGAGCCGGAGCGCGTGATAGAGGAGATAGAGGATATTATCGGGATCGAGGCGGGGGATGCGCCCAGAATATCAGCAAAGACCGGAATGAATATAGAAGAAGTACTGGAGCAGGTGGTGGAGAAGATTCCTGCGCCGGGAGGCGATCCGTCGGCTCCTCTTAAGGCTCTTATTTTTGATTCTATATATGATTCCTATAAGGGGGTAATTGTATTCTGCCGGATTAAGGAGGGCGCGGTAAAAAAAGGCACGTCTATTCTTATGATGGCAACAGGGGCAAAAGCGGAAGTTGTAGAAGTGGGATACTTTGGCGCCGGACAGTTTATTCCCTGTGAGGAGCTTTCTGCCGGTATGGTTGGTTATATAACTGCCAGTCTCAAAAATGTGAAGGATACCCGTGTGGGAGACACGATCACCGATTCCAGAAAGCCCTGCGGCAAACCCCTTCCAGGATACAAGAAGGTAAATCCAATGGTATACTGCGGGATGTATCCGGCGGACGGAGCCAAATATCCGGATCTTCGTGATGCACTGGAAAAACTTCAGCTCAACGATGCATCTTTGCAGTTTGAGCCGGAGACATCCATTGCCCTTGGTTTTGGATTTCGGTGCGGCTTTTTAGGACTTCTGCATCTGGAGATTATTCAGGAACGTCTGGAAAGAGAATATAACCTGGATCTTGTGACGACGGCTCCGGGTGTTGTTTATAAGGTATATAAGACAAACGGTGAGGTCATAGAGCTTACGAATCCATCGAACCTTCCGGATCCGTCTGAGATTGATTATATGGAGGAGCCAATTGTAAAAGCAGAAATAATGGTAACCTCTGAATTTATAGGTGCAATCATGGATCTCTGTCAGGAGAGGCGGGGAATGTACGAGGGAATGGAATATATGGAAGAAACCCGCGCAGTGCTCCATTACAGGCTGCCGTTAAACGAAATTATTTATGATTTTTTTGACGCACTGAAATCCCGTTCCAGAGGTTACGCATCCTTTGACTATGAGATGGCGGGATACGAGCAGTCGGAGCTTGTGAAGCTTGACATTTTGATTAATAAAGAAGAGGTAGATGCCCTTTCCTTTATCGTACATGCAGGGACTGCCTACGAGCGGGGACGAAAGATGTGTGAGAAGCTGAAGGAAGAAATACCGAGACAATTATTTGAAATACCGATTCAGGCGGCCATTGGAAGTAAGATTATTGCAAGAGAGACTGTAAAAGCAATGCGCAAGGATGTCCTTGCCAAGTGTTACGGCGGAGATATTACCCGTAAGAAGAAGCTTCTGGAAAAGCAAAAGGAAGGGAAGAAGCGTATGCGCCAGGTTGGAAATGTTGAGATTCCGCAAAAAGCATTTATGAGCGTTCTGAAGCTGGACGATAAGTAATGAAGCCCTTAGAATTATACATTCACATTCCATTTTGTATCAGAAAATGCGGATACTGTGATTTCTTGTCTGCGCCTTCCGGTAAGGAAGAGCGGGCGGCATATGTAAAGAGCCTCTGCAGGAAAATCCGATCCTATGCGGAGTTTGCAGGGGATTATTGTGTTACGACGATCTTTGTAGGCGGGGGAACTCCGTCTATCCTTGAAGCAGAGCAGATGCAAAGAATTTTTACGGCGGTAAAAGAGACCTTTAAGCTGGGGGAATCTGCAGAGATAACCATAGAGATGAATCCCGGAACCGTGACAATAGAAAAACTTAATATCTATAAAGCTGTAGGTGTCAACCGTCTGAGCATCGGCCTTCAGTCAGCGGACGACAGAGAGCTTGCGGTACTTGGCAGAATCCACACATACGACGAATTTCTGTGTTCCTATCATATGGCAAGAAAAGCAGGATTTCAGAATATCAATATAGATCTGATGTCTGCAATTCCGTATCAGACAAGAGAAAGCTATGAGAAGACGTTAAGGACCGTTGCGGCGCTTGAACCAGAGCACATTTCCTCATATAGTCTTATTATTGAGGAAGGTACGCCGTTTTATGAAAAGTACGGCGGGGGAAGAAACGCAGCCTGTCTTCCGGATGAGGATACGGAACGTCTGATGTATGAGGATACGAAACGTATTTTACAGGAATACGGCTATCACAGATACGAGATATCCAATTATGCAAAAGAAGGCTTTGAGTGCCGGCATAATCTCGGCTACTGGGAGCGTACAGAATACCTTGGCATCGGCATGGGTGCGGCCTCTCTTATAAATAACAGACGCTTTACAGAAGGAGGAGAAGCAGAGGAATTGAGTGTAAAGGATCAGATGGCAGAATATATGTTTCTTGGACTTCGGAAAATAAAGGGTGTATCAAAGCAAAGATTTGCAGAAAGCTTTGGCAGAAATATGAAAGAGGTATATGGGACTGTAATAGAGGACATGAAAAAGAAGGGCCTGCTGGCAGAGCATGGAGATTCTGTACTTCTGACAGAGAGAGGTATTGATATTAGTAATTATGTGATGAGCAGGTTTTTGTAATCTGGGACAGGGTAAACTGCAATCCGGGACGTAGTAAAACTAGTTTTACTACGTCCCGGATTGCAGTTTACCCTGTCCCAGATTACATTTTAAACACAATACCAATAACAGCCCCCGCCGCTATCCATACAAGCGGATGTAGTTTTTTTAACTGCTTTACCTGCAGAAGTACAAAGGCTCCCAGACAGATAAACACGCTTGTATAGTCTATCTGTGTCACGCCTCCCACCGTGGAGATGAGTGCAATTTTAAGAAGCTCCCAGACAGCATATCCAATCAGCGCCGCCACTGTGGGACGTATTCCGTAGAACACGGCTTTTACCGTGGGATTTTCACTGAAATTTTCCAGAAATTTAGCAATAATAACTATAATCACCAGCGCAGGAGCTGTCAGCGATAATGTAGCTACAATAGCGCCGGGAACGCCGGCAGCGTTATAGCCGGCATATGTTGCCATATTGATTCCAACGGGTCCAGGCGTACTCTCGCTGATTGCAACCATATTGGCAAGCTCGCTTGCAGTATACCAGTCATATTTTGCCGTAAGATCCATAAGAAACGGGAGAGTTGCCATGCCGCCGCCGATGGAAAAAAGTCCGATCTTGAAAAATTCGAATGCTAATGTCAGATAGATCATCCGTTATTCCTCCTTCCGAATTTTTTCGCACATATGCCGATGATACCTGCCAGAACAATAATCATGGCGGTAGGAATTGGTGTAAAGCATGCCAAAACAAAGCCGCCCACAAAAAGTACGCCGCCCAATTTATCTATAATTCCCTTTTTTGCCATAGTAAATACAGTGTTCATCATAAGCGCACATACAATTACCCGGATTCCCGCAAGGGCGTGGACTACAGCCGGCATGTTAATAAAATTCTTCAGTATAGAGGCGATCAGGCAGATAATAACAATGGAAGGCGAGATAACCCCCAGGGTTGCAAAGATCCCCCCGATAAAACCAGCCTGTTTGTAGCCTACATAGGTTGCAGTATTTACAGCGATAATTCCGGGAGTGCATTGTCCTATGGCATACATGTCGAGTATTTCCTCCTCCGTGCACCAGCTCCGGTCTGTTACTACCTCCCGCTGCAGCATGGGAAGCATGGCAAGGCCGCCGCCGAAGGTCAGTCCGCCAATTTTGAAAAAGCTTACATATAATTCTCCTAATTTTCGTATGTTCATAATTTGTTATTCCTTATATTTTAATATATTTTAACAGTCTGTCAAACCATATCTGTAAGGCTGCCGTCAGAACATGTGCAGGCAGGTTATAGAAGATTTGACATCACAAGAGCATAAATTTCCTCATTTTTTTTGGACCAGTTGCCTGCGATAGTTTCAGCTTCGGTTTCAGAAGGGACAGTCACCGTCAGCTCTATCAAAGGCTCCCCGTGTTCAATTACCTGGCAGCATACAGAGTATTCTCTGTTGGAGTTCCGGTAATAATCAGATCTTACAGAAATCTCGTTCTTCAGTTCATATTTTTTGTGATTAAGAAAAGTGTCAATGTCCTTCTGAATTGCAGGTGAAATGTCTTTTCTAAAGAAATAAATTGTCTCGGCGCCTTCTTCAGTCAGATGATAAAAGGTACGGCTGCGTGTGGCCTCTTCCCGGATAAAACCAGATTCGATCAGCTCGGCAATTGCCTGCTGGAGCTTAAAATAAGTAGTATATCCCTGATCAAGGATAAATTCTGATATCTGAGAGGTGGTCAGCGGAAAATCTACTTTATTCAGCATATAGAGAATGATCAGCTTATATAGTTTTAAAGCCTCAGTCATAATAACAGCTCCTTTCCCTGCCAGATGTCGTGTTTTTTAAGATAAACTTCAAGCCGGTTCAGAACCTGCCGTTTATTAATGCTCCAGAAAGGTGCTATAAGGAGCGGTTTAGGACCGTCTCCCGTAAGACGGTGTATTACAATATCCTGCCGAAGACCGGCAATACATTTCCCGAGAAGTGAAACATATTCCTCCATCGAAAAAACTGGAAAAGGTTCCCTGCGGTAATATGCAGCCAGATCCGTATCTTCAAGTATGTGAAGAAGCTGAAGTTTTATGCCCTGGATGCCAAGATGATTTAGATATCGTATCGTCTGCAGCATCATATCCGTATCTTCACCGGGAAGACCGAGAATGGTATGAGTGATTACAGGAATATCCGCGTCCTTGAGAGCGGCGGCTGCATGCTCGAATACCGGAAGCCCATATCCCCTCCGGATAAAGCGGGCGGTATTCTCATGCTTTGTCTGAAGTCCAAGCTCCACCCATACCGGTTTGATCTGATTCAGCTCACGTAAAAGCAGAAGAACATCCTTTCCCAGACAGTCTGGTCTTGTAGCAATAGAAAGAACAGCAATATCAGGATGAGTGATCGCTTCCATAAAAATACGCCGCAGATAACGGACGGGAGCATAGGTGTTTGTGTACGCCTGAAAATAAGCAATGTAGGAGTGCCCTGTATATTTGCGGCTGACCAGGTGTTTTCCCTGCTCAATCTGTTCTGTAATGGTAAGGAAGGCTTCCGGTGCAAAATCACCTGATCCGCCTGCACTGCAGAAAATACATCCGCCTGTTCCCAGCGTACCATCCCTGTTCGGACAGGTCATCCCGCCATTTAAGGGTATTTTATAAAGCTTTTCACCATAAGTCTGTTTCAGATAATAATCCAAGGAAAAATATCGTTTTTCACCCCAGCGCATAGTCATGGCAGAAAAATCCTCTTATCTTAAAATTCACTGTTTATAATCATATCATTCATAAGGGGGCAAATCAAGATTCAGGAGAAAATTTGAAGAAAATGTAATGTACTACACTTGTATCTGTATGGCGGATTGGCAGAAATGAAAGTATTCAGGCAAAAACCTGTGTTTTCTACGGCAGGAGTACCTAAAATGTGCTGGATGAATATTATAAATTGTGGATGAGTATTCTGCCTAAAGTAATATTTATAAGGAGGATTACACATGGAAGGCCAGCTAGTATGGAAGGACGAATACAATATCGGTGTTGATATTATTGATAAAGAACATAAAAGATTATTTAAAATTATTAACAAATTGTTCCGGTTTACTGATGAAAAAAACAAGAGCCAGTGGGCATGTGAGGAAGGGATTAAATTCTTCAAAGAACATGCAGTGAAACACTTTGCGGAGGAAGAGGAATATATGGCGTCTATCAATTATGAGAGATTGGATACGCATAGGCATATTCACCAGGAGTTTCGGGAGAGAACCCTTCCCGCGTTGGAGGAGGAGCTGGAGCAGACAGGGTACTGTACCAACTCGGTAGGCCATTTTCTTGGAGTTTGTGCCGGATGGCTGATCGGTCATACATTGATGGAGGATCGTGCAATTACAGGCCGGGAAAGAAGCAGGTGGATGGAGCTTCTGCCGGGAAAGGAGCAGGAAATGCTCAAAAAGATGATTCTTCAGCTGATGTATGATTTATTTCATCTGGAATCCTATGTAATCAGCGAAACATACGGAGGAGAAAAATTCGGAGAAGGGGTGTACTATCGTCTTCTCTATGCTTCGGAACAGGAAGAGGAGAAATGGGAAATCTTTTTAGTTTTTGAAGAAAAGCTGCTCCTTAATACAGTGGGAAAGGTTATGGGAATCAGGACAAATAAGCTTGACAGTATGCTGATGAATGCGGCCAGATATATGGCGCGCCAGTTTATAGGCTGTATCAGAGAACATTTGCCGGATATGAACGGTTATGTACTAAAGGAAGAGAATCTTCTGACCTATGAGCAGTTTCAGAGGGCCTTCGAAAATGAAAGATTACAAGTCAGCCTGCTGATTGACACAGGCGAGGGGTACTTTGCATATTGTATGTCTTCCCGGCGGCATTTGTTTAAAAAAGCCGATGCAGAACCGATCAATACGGCTAACGCCATGACAGAGGTTACGAAATATCTCACAATAAGAGAAGGACGGCTGAAGCCCAAGATCCTTGTAGTAGATGATTCTGCCACACTGCGTATGGGAATCAAAAAGCTGCTTTCCAAAGATTATGATGTAGCTCTTGCCCAGTCCGGGGCTGCAGCGATCAGGTGTATTATTCTGGATAAACCAGATTTGGTTCTGTTAGATTATGAGATGCCTGTTTGCAATGGGAAACAGGTATTGGAAATGATACGTTCAGAGGAGACGCTTGCAGACGTTCCGGTTATCTTTCTGACTGGAAGGACTGATTTGGAAACTGTCAAGAAACTAATAGCCCTGAAACCAGAGGGATACCTTGCAAAATATTTAAAGCCGGAAGAGATTAAGCAGAAAATAGACGCATACTTTCAAAAGAAAACGACCAGTCAATAGACAGAAACCGCCGTTGTTTTTTATACGGCGGCGTACATAGCGCTTACTGCTTAAGTACTTCAGGATATTTTGGAACAGAGGAGGAAAAGTGTGGACAAGAGCGGGTGTTGGAGTAATTGCGTGGGATTTTGCTGTTGTGTAGCCGGCCATTCCACAGCATCCGGATAGCATTTTACAGCAATTCAATTGTTTTTGTATTCCAGACAGGCTATAATAAAATGTCTGTCTATAGTAGCAAAAGTTTTTAGTTTTGTCATAGACTATGTGATGACAAGGGGGTGGACTATTGATCCGTATTGCAATCTGTGATGATGAAACGCATATGGCCGATCATATAAAGACAATGGCTTTCAATTTTTTTCGAAAAAAGAACAGGGAAATCAGCCTCCGGATATTTTTAAGCGGTGAAGAGCTGCTGAACTACGACGGGCAGATAGATATCCTGTTTCTGGATATCCAGATGAAGGGTATGGACGGTATGGAAACAGCAAGGAGACTGAGAGCAGAAAAATTCCAGGGATTTCTGATCTTCATCACGGTACTGAAAGAGATGGTATTTCGGTCCTTTGAAGTGCAGGCCTATGATTATCTGGTCAAGCCGGTCGAAGAAAAACAGCTTGAGAAAACCATGGAACGCCTGCTGGTTTCCATGCGTAGCGCCGGCGAAGAGAGCCTATTTGTGCAAAGGGGACATGAAGGGCGAATTATCCAAAAAGGTGAGATTGTTTTCTGTGAAATCATAGACCGGAAAATATATCTGAACCTGGATTCAGGAGAGGTTCTTGATTATTATGAGCGGATTGAAAATCTGGAAACGAAACTGGACGACCGCTTTTTTCGGTGCCACAGAAGCTATCTCATCAATCTGAAGCATTTAAAAGGCTATAAAAACGGAACTGCATATATGGATAACGGCAGAGAGGTTCCCGTATCACGGTTGCGAAGCAAAGAGTTTTCCAGTGTTATTTTGCAATATATGAAAAACATCTGAGGTTGGGTAAAATGGATGAGTATTTAGATTTTTTTAATGTATATATTATGGGTGTGATTGAGACGTTTTTACAGGTTTATTTTCTGGCAAAAATCCTGAAAAAGAAGATATGGCCCCCTTTTTATTTTCTGTTTGCAGTATGTGCGGTGATTGCAGGTCATTTTCTTTCGGCTGGTACAATCATCGGCTTCATGGCGCTTGTCTTTCTGCTTACGGTATGCGGGATGTTTGTCTGCCATGCGGATTTTAAGTCTTCCCTTCTGTATGCGGCTCTGACGTCTGAGATTATGTTGCTGTGCTATGGAATTGTGAAATCCCTGATCAGCCTTTTATGCCCATTTATGCCTGGTGTTTTTCATGATACGGCCGGTATTGCGTTCATGCTGGCCAGTGAGACGGCGTCACTAGCTCTGACCGGCTTTTGTTATTATATGGTGTACCGTTATTTTTCCGACTATACTACAGCCGAAATGCAGCAAATGTTTCTGGTTTTCATCCCGATCCTGATGATATTCATTATGAGCGAGTACATCAATATGATAGAATTTGAATTCCAGGTTCAAATCCTAGAGGAAGATGGACCTTTTGAGTATCTGCTTAACCACTGGCAGCTGCTTGCCATGCATTTTTTAGGACTCGTCAGCCTGTTCTGCATCCTGTTCTCTTATAAGAAACTGCAGCAGAATTTCCGCCTCAGCACTGAAATTTCACTGTTGGAGCAGGAGGAGCATTCCTTAAACCAGTATGTGGAGGAAGCGAAGGCCCGTTATGACAGGACGAAGTCATTCCGTCATGATATCCGAAACCATATCGCAGTGATGAAAGACCTTTTGGAGAGCGGGAAACTAGAGGAGGCTGTAAGCTATATGGAGGATATGGATCATATGGCTGAAAAAATGTCATTCCCCTGCAGCACCAATAACCCTGTAGTGGATATCTTAATGGGAAACAAGCTGGGGATTGCAGAAAGCATGGGGATCAGCGTGAATTGTTCCCTTCTCCTGCCATACCCCTGCGGCCTTAAGGACATTGATATCTGCATTGTCCTGTCGAATGCGCTGGATAATGCAATCCAGGCATGCATTATGGGATGCCCCAATGGGTATATCCATGTGTCCGGGCGTATTCAGGGAGATTTTCTTATGATGGAAGTGGAGAACAGTTTCCAGGGAAAGGGCACGTTCAAAAAAGGGACAGGCCTGTCGAATATAAAAGCGGTAGCTGAAAAATA
>CAOJQZ010000064.1 GCA_948441955.1 uncultured Lachnospiraceae bacterium
ATGAAAAATTGTGAAATCTATACAAAAACCGAAAGGAAACCTATGAGAAAACTAGCCTTAAACGATGAAATATTATTAAAAATCGAGAAGCCGGCGCGCTATATCGGCAATGAAGTGAACAGTGTTATGAAGGACAAGGAAGACATCGATATCCGTTTTGCCATGTGTTTTCCGGATGTATACGAAATCGGTATGTCCCATCTGGGTATTCAAATCCTATATGACATGTTTAACCGCCGGGAGGATGTATGGTGTGAACGTGTCTATTCCCCATGGGTTGATTTGGATAAGATTATGAGGACGGACAGGATTCCGCTGTTTGCTTTAGAATCACAGGATCCGGTAAAGGATTTTGATTTTCTTGGAATCACTATTCAGTATGAGATGTGTTACACGAACATTTTGCAGATACTAGAGCTCAGTCAGATTTCTCTTTTTTCTTCTGAACGGAGTGAGAATGACCCTATTGTAATCGGAGGCGGGCCCTGTGCTTACAATCCGGAGCCGTTAGCTGATTTTTTTGACTTGTTTTATATCGGAGAAGGAGAGACTGTGTATGGACAGCTTTTTGACGCCTATAAGGAAAATAAGAAAAAAGGTGGTTCCAGAAAGGACTACCTTGAAATGGCGACCAAAATTGAAGGGATCTATGTTCCATCCTTTTATGAGATAACTTATCATGAGGATGGGACCCTTGCTGCTTTTAAACCCAACAATCCCCATGCAAAGGACAAGATAAAGAAACAGATTGTCATGGATGTGACGGATACCTGTTATCCTTCGGCTCCGGTAGTACCCTTTATTAAGGTAACCCAGGACAGGGTCGTTCTGGAAATCCAGAGGGGCTGCATCCGTGGCTGCCGTTTCTGTCAGGCAGGAATGATTTATCGTCCTACAAGAGAACGGGATTTAGAAATGCTGAAAAAATATGCTTATGAGATGTTAAAAAATACAGGACATGAAGAAATTTCTCTTAGTTCTTTAAGTTCCAGCGATTATAGCAGATTAAAGGAACTGGTTTCATTTCTGATTGAAGAATTTAAAGGGAAAGGAATTAATATTTCTCTGCCTTCTCTTCGTATTGATGCCTTTTCTCTGGATGTGATGGAAAAAGTGCAGGACGTAAGAAAGAGCAGCCTTACCTTTGCACCGGAAGCAGGCTCCCAGAGGATGCGCAATGTTATTAACAAAGGACTTACTGAGGAAGAGATTATAAATGGAGCGGGACAGGCCTTTGAGGGTGGATGGAATAAGGTAAAGCTTTATTTTATGCTTGGCCTCCCCACGGAGACGGAGGAGGATATAAAGGCAATTGCAGTTCTTGCGGACAAAATCGCCAGACGTTATTACGAAATTCCGAAGGAAAAAAGGAATGGAAAATGCCAGATTACAGCAAGCAGTTCTTTTTTTATCCCGAAGCCCTTTACCCCATTCCAATGGGCTCCAATGTTCACCAATGAGGAATACATTTCCCGGGCGGCGATTGTAAAGCATGCATTCCAGGATCAGTTGAACCGGAAAAGCCTGAAATATAACTGGCATGACGCGGAAGTGACTGTGCTGGAGGGAGTCTTTGCAAGAGGTGACCGGCGTACCGGCAGAGTGCTTTTAGAAGCGTACCGGTTAGGATGTCTGTATGATTCGTGGACGGATTATTTTGACTATAATAAATGGAAGAAAGCCTTTGAAAATACCGGTATCAGCATGGAATTCTATAATCAGAGGGAACGATCCTTTGACGAAATTCTTCCGTGGGACTTTATTGATATCGGCGTGACGAAAGAATTTCTTATAAAAGAGTGGGAGCGGGCCAGACGCGGGGAGGTTACGCCGAACTGCAGACAGCGGTGCTCCGGCTGCGGCGTTTTAAAATGGAAGGGAGGGGTCTGTATTGAAGGCAAGAATTAAATTCCGTAAATATGGTGCGTTGAAATTCATTGGACATCTGGATGTTATGCGTTTTTTCCAGAAAGCAATGCGCAGAGCAGATATTCCTGTCGCCTTTACCGGCGGATACAGCCCTCACATGATTATGTCCTTTGCCCAGCCTTTAGGGGTTGGGATTACAAGCGAGGGGGAATATCTGGATATTGAGCTGACGGAGAGAATC
Organism: uncultured Lachnospiraceae bacterium; assembly: GCA_948441955.1. Classification (GTDB taxonomy): domain Bacteria; phylum Bacillota; class Clostridia; order Lachnospirales; family Lachnospiraceae; genus CAPEBR01. The sequence goes on from CAOJQZ010000064.1 coordinate 2,111, forward strand.
TCTTCTCAGGAGGCAGTCACACGGTTAAACCGTGTGATGGTTCCCGGAATTGACATTGTAAGCTTTGTAGAAATTTCAGAGGATAAAAAGGCAAGCGGCATGACCATTACTGCCGCGTCAGATTACCGCGTATTTCTTCTTGAATCCCTCCATTCCTCTGATACACATATCCCCATACCTGAAAAGTGGAGAGATAATATTCCACATTTTTTGGAGGAAAAACAGATAATTATGTGGAAAAAGACAAAAAAGAGCGAAAAAGAGGTGGATATCTTACCATTGATATATGAAATGCGTGCAGACAGGGAGGGCATTTACCTGCTTCTGGCAACAGGAAGCGAGCAGAATTTGAAACCAGATCTGGTTATGGAAGCTTTTTTTAACTATATTGGCGAATCGGCTAAGCCTCTTCATTATCATAGGCTTGACATCCGCGCAAGAAAAAAAGACGGAACGCTGGTCCCTCTTTCTAAGATGGGCACAGAAATAGGGCAGCCGACGGTAAATGTATAACGGGAGGATTGGAAATAGGGTAAAAAGAAATTATGTATTATAAGTGCATAACTTTCTCATATTATTTTCCGTTGCAGTTATTTAGGAAATGAGGTAATATAGTAAAGGATATGAGGCTGTCCATAAAAAGCCGGGGCAGCCTTAAGGTACTGCAAAAGAATAACGGTTTGGAGGATTGCATTAATACGATGAAAAAGGTGGTAAAGTTTGGAGGAAGCTCGCTTGCGAGTGTGGAGCAGTTTGAGAAGGCAGGGCGAATTATTCGTAAAGACGATACAAGACGATATGTGATCCCTTCTGCACCAGGAAAGCGTTTCCCTAAAGATACAAAGGTTACAGATATGCTGTACAGCTGTTACGGTCAGGCTATTTTAGGAGAGGATGAAGATACGGACGAGAGCTTTGAGGAGCTTCTTTCTCACATCAGGGAACGCTATGATTCGATTATCAGGGGGCTTTCTCTTTCCTTATCTCTTGATAAAGAATTTCAGATTATCCGTGAGAATTTCAGCAAGAAGATAGGGCGGGATTATGCCGCTTCCAGAGGGGAATATCTCAATGGAAGGATTATGGCAGATTATCTTGGCTATGAATTTATAGATGCAGCAGAAGTTATTTTCTTTGATGAAAACGGGGATTTTGACGCACAGAAAACAGACCGTATTTTGTCTGAAAGACTTCAAAATGTAGAAAGGGCTGTGATTCCCGGTTTTTATGGCGCGCAGCCTGACGGAAGAATTGTAACCTTTTCAAGAGGCGGTTCAGATATCACAGGTTCCATTGTGGCAAAGGCAGTCCATGCTGATATGTACGAAAACTGGACGGATGTTTCGGGATTTCTTATTGCGGATCCGCGGATTATTAAAAATCCCAAAGCGATTGACACAATTACCTACCGGGAGCTTCGGGAGCTTTCCTATATGGGAGCAACGGTACTTCATGAGGATGCTATTTTTCCGGTGCGCAAGGAGGGCATTCCTATTAATATCCGCAACACGAACTCTCCGGCAGATAAGGGTACGCTTATTGTAGAGGCGACTTGCCAGAAGCCGAGATTTACCATTACGGGAATTGCCGGAAAGAAGGATTTTGCTTCGATTACAGTGGAGAAGGCAATGATGAACTCTGAGGTGGGCTTCTGTAAACGGGTTTTGGAGGTGTTTGAGCAGAATCAAATTTCCATTGAGCATATGCCCTCCGGTATTGATACGATGACAATTTTCGTGCACCAGGATGAGTTTGAAGAGAAGGAGCAGCAGGTAATCGCCGGAATACACCGGGCGGTGGAACCGGATTTTCTGGAGCTGGAATCTGACCTTGCGTTAATTGCGGTTGTCGGCCGGGGCATGAAAGCTACAAGAGGAACTTCAGGGCGTATTTTTTCGGCCCTTGCCCATGCAAATGTAAATGTGAAAATGATTGATCAGGGTTCCAGTGAGCTGAATATTATTATCGGAGTAAGAAATCACGATTTTGACGCGGCCATTGAGGCTATTTACGATATCTTTGTTACAACACAGGTTTAGAGGAGGAGGCTTTTTCATGAATATTTTGTTTTTTATAAAGCCTAAAAGTGAAGTGGCATACATTTATGACTACCATATGCTGAGGCAGGCGCTGGAAATCATGGAATACCATCAGTATTCCTCCGTTCCCATTTTGAATAAAGAGGGAAAATACATAGGCTCCATTACTGAGGGTGACCTTCTGTGGAATTTGAAACGGCTGAATCTTTTAAATCTTAAAGACGCAGAGGATATCAGTATCATGAAAATAACAAGAAGGCTGGATTATCAATGCGTACGGGCTGATTCTAATATGGAGGACCTCATCGGCCGGGCAATGGAGCAGAATTTTATTCCTGTTGTAGATGATGACGAACATTTTATCGGCATTATTACAAGGAGAGATATTATTGGATACTGTTATAATAAAATGAAGGATAGTGATAAAGAATGATAGTAGATTTTCATACACATATGTTTCCAGATAAAATTGCAAAGGGAACCATAGGTTTCTTGGTGGAGGTCTGCAAAAAAAAGCCGTATACAGACGGAACCTATGAAGGGCTAAAGAAGGCGGCCTTAGAATCCGGCATAGATTTGTCTGTCGCCCTTCCGATTGCAACGAAGCCTTCACAGTTTGATTCCATCAATGCATTTGCTTCCCGTTATCAGGAGAAGCCGGTGCTTTCCTTTGGGAGTATTCATCCGGACTGTGAAGATTATAAAAAGAAGCTGAGACAGATAAAGGAAATGGGACTTAAGGGGATTAAGCTTCATCCGGACTATCAGGAAGTTTATTTTAATGATATCCGTTATAAAAGAATTATCTCCTGTGCCTCAGAGCTTGATTTAATTATCAGTGTTCATGCAGGCCTTGATCCCAAATGTCCTGAAAACATCCACTGTACCCCGGAGATGTCCGCCGAGGTCATTCGGGAAACTGAGGCACCCAGTTTGGTTCTTGCCCATATGGGAGGAAATAAGCAGTGGGATGAGGTAGAAGAATATCTTGTGGGCAGACAGGTTTATTTTGATACGGGAGTCGTACTGGATAAAATGCCTGAGGAGCAGTTTCTCCGTATTGTGCGTACACATGGCGCGGATAAGATTCTTTTTGCCACTGACTCCCCGTGGAGCGGGCAGAAGGAGTTTCTGGAGATTATCAGGAAGATGCCGCTTTCGGACGAGGAGCGGAAAAAAATACTTGGCGGAAATGCCTGTAAATTATTAAAGATCTGAGAATAAAAACTACTTGATTTTCCCTTGTTTTCATGCTATACTTTCAGAGTATGCCGCACAATGAGGTATAAGTTTTACATAAAAGGGATATTTTTCGATATGTAAACACCGTAATTGGCGAGTAATGATAATAGGAGGTGCCATATGTACGCAATTATAGCAACAGGTGGTAAACAGTACAAAGTAGCCGAAGGCGATATCATTAAAGTAGAAAAGCTTGGTGTGGAAGCCGGAGAGTCTTATACCTTTGACCAGGTGCTTGCAGTAAGCGGAAACGGATTAAAAATTGGTAATCCCACCGTGGAGGGTGCAACTGTAGAGGCTTCTGTAGTTGAAAACGGAAAAGCGAAGAAAGTCATTGTTTACAAGTATAAGAGAAAAACTGGATACCATAAGAAGAATGGTCACAGACAGCAGTATACTGCAGTAAAGATTGACAAAATCAACGCTTAATACTGGTGACAACCCATGATTCATGCAGCCATATATCAGAATAAAAGAAAAGAATGTACAGGCTTTCAGCTTTCCGGTCATGCAGGATATGCTAAGCAGGGGCAGGATATTGTGTGCGCAGCGGCGTCTGTCCTGGTTATTAATACGATAAATGCCATAGAGCGCTTTACAAATGATACGTTCTCATTTTCTTCTGAGGAAGAAAGCGGAATTATTTCCTGTCAGTTCAAAAAGGCTCCTTCACAGGAGACGCAGCTGCTGCTTAAAACCATGATTCTTGGACTTTCCGATATGGCGGATGATGAAAACTATGTAGAATATATCGATTTAACATTCGAGGAGGTGTAGACAACCATGATGAAATTAAACCTTCAGTTTTTTGCTCATAAAAAGGGCGTCGGTTCTACAAAGAACGGCAGAGATTCCGAGTCAAAAAGACTTGGCGCCAAGAGAGCTGACGGACAGTTTGTAAAAGCTGGAAATATCCTTTACAGACAGCGCGGAACAAAGATTCATCCAGGCGTTAATGTAGGGCGCGGCGGTGATGATACATTATTTGCACTTGTTGACGGCGTCGTAAGGTTCGAAAGAAAAGGAAGAGATAGGAAGCAGGTTTCTATTTATCCAGCAGCTGAATAAAAACAGGAAAAACAGGGGTGTTGCATAAAGGGCAGCACCCTTTTTGGCAAAGTGAAAGAGGAAGTATTATGTTTGCAGACAGAGCAAAAATATTTATACGTTCAGGAAAAGGCGGCGACGGGCATGTCAGCTTCCGCCGGGAGCTTTATGTTCCAAACGGAGGACCGGACGGCGGTGACGGAGGACGAGGCGGCGATGTCATATTTGAGGTGGACGAGGGCTTAAATACCCTTCAGGATTTCAGGCACCGGGGGAAATTTGCAGCAAAGGACGGTGAGTCCGGCGGAAAACGAAGATGCCATGGCAAAGATGCGGAGGACATTATTTTACGTGTGCCGGAAGGGACCGTCATTAAAGAAGCGGAATCCGGCAAGGTCATTGCCGACATGTCCGGGGAAAATAGACGGCAGATTATATTAAAAGGGGGAAAAGGGGGACTTGGCAATCAGCATTTTGCCACGGCCACTATGCAGATTCCCAAATATGCGCAGCCGGGGCAGCCCTCAAAGGAGCTTTGGATCAATCTGGAGCTTAAGGTTATTGCGGACGTAGGGCTTGTCGGCTTTCCGAATGTAGGAAAATCTACCCTTCTTTCCCGTGTAACAAACGCGCAGCCTAAAATAGCCAACTATCATTTTACCACTCTGAATCCGAATCTCGGCGTTGTGGATCTTGAAGGAGCAAAGGGGTTTGTAATGGCGGATATTCCGGGACTTATCGAGGGAGCTTCCCAGGGAGTAGGACTTGGCCACGAATTTTTACGCCATATTGAGCGGACAAAAATGATGATTCATGTGGTGGATGCCGCTGGAAGCGAGGGCCGTGATCCCATCGAGGACATTCATAAGATCAACACAGAGCTTGCTGCCTATAATCCGGAAATAGCAAAGCGTCCGCAGGTCATTGCGGCAAATAAAATTGATTTGATATATGATGAAGAAGAGTTAGCGATAAACCGGCTCAAAAAAGAATTTGAAAAGGAAGGCATCCGTGTTTTTCCTATTTCCGGCGCTACAGGGGCAGGAATCAGGGAACTCCTTTACTATGTGTCGGAGGAATTAAAAAAGCTTCCGGATAAGCCTGTAACTTTTGAACAGGAATACTTCCCGGAGGAAGAGAGCATTTATGTTGACCTTCCTTATACTGTGGAAAAGGAAGATGATATTTATGTAGTGGAGGGTCCGAAAATCGAAAAGATGCTTGGCTACACGAACCTTGATTCGGAAAAGGGCTTTGCTTTCTTCCAAAAATTTTTAAAGGATACAGGAATACTTGAGGAGCTTGAGTCTGCCGGCATCCAGGAAGGCGACACCGTAAGAATGTACGGATTACAATTTGACTATTATAAATAAAAGAAGGAATGTAACGAAAAAATGACAACAAAACAAAGAGCTTATTTAAAGAGCCTTGCAATGACAATAGATCCGATTTTTCAGGTAGGAAAAAACAGCATGACACCGGAATTCACAAAAGCGGTTTCCGAGGCATTAGAGGCCAGAGAACTGATAAAAATCAGTGTCCTTAAAAACTGCGCAGATGACCCGAAAGAGCTTGCCGGTATTCTGGCAGAGCGGACGCGTTCCCAAGTAGTGCAGGTTATCGGCAAAAAAATTGTTTTATACAGAGAAGGAAAAGAAAAAAAGAAAAAATGAGAATTGGCATTATGGGCGGAACCTTCGATCCCATCCACAACGGACATCTGACGCTTGGAAGAACGGCGCTTATACAGTATTCACTTGACGAGGTCTGGTTTATGCCAAATGGAAACCCGCCTCACAAGGAAAATATCGCCGCTCCTATTGAGGCTCGCTGCAAAATGACAGAACTTGCCATCAGAAACATAAAGGAATTCCGCCTGGAATTATATGAGGCAGACGAAAAGACAGTTTCCTGTTCCTATGAAACACTGGAACATTTTTATGAAACCAGAAAATCAGATAAACTTTATTTTATTATTGGCGCAGACTCCCTTTTTATGATAGAATCATGGGTGAAACCAGAAAGGATTTTTCCGGTATGTACGTTGCTTGCCGCATGTAGAGACGAGGTTTCCACACCGGAAAAAATGAATATTCAAATAAATTATCTGAAAAAAAAATACGGCGCTGAAATCGGAATATTAAAAGCACCGCTAATGCCCGTATCCTCTCATGAACTCCGGGAGCGGATAAGGTCAGGAAAGGATTTTTCAGATTATATTCCTTGGAGTGTAGCAGAATATATCAAAAAGGAAGGGTTATATGGAGCACAGGATAAATAAGCTTCGCCGTAAACTAAAAGGAGAGCTTGATAAAGAGCGATATGAGCATACACTGGGGGTTATGTATACCTCTGCGGCGCTGGCCATGTGCCACGGTGCGGATTTGGAGCAAGCGCTTCTTGCCGGACTGCTCCATGACTGTGCAAAATGTGTTTCTGCAAAGAACAAGATTAAGTTGTGCAGAAAGTATCATCTCGGAATATCTGAGGTGGAATACAAAAACCCAAGCCTTCTTCACGCAAAGCTTGGCGCGTTTTTGGCAGCAAAGAAATATCATGTGAAAGAAAAAGAAATTTTAAATGCAATAGCCAGTCATACAACCGGACATCCCCAAATGAGCCTCCTGGAAAAAATCATTTATATTGCCGATTATATGGAGCCGGGACGAGAGGAGCTTCCTAATATGGCTGATGTGAGAAAGCTTGCGTTTCGAGATATTGACGAATGTCTATACCGCATTTTAAAAGACTCCCTTGCATATCTGAAAACAAAGGATATGACTATTGACATAATGACTGAAAAGACCTATGAATATTATAAGAAGAAACTAAGGAAGGAGGAACTCTGAATGGAACAGGCACGGGATATGGCACGTATCGTCTGTCAGGCACTGGAAGAGAAAAAAGGTGAAGCTGTCACAGTACTGGATATATCTAAGGTATCCATCATGGCAGATTATTTTGTCATTGCCAACGGAAGCAACGACAGTCAGGTGCGTGCATTGGTGGAAAATGTAGATGAAAAAATGCAGAAAGCCGGCTTTACGCTGAAACAGCAGGAAGGCAAGGGCGGCGCATGGGTTCTTATGGATTACGGCGACGTAATTGTTCACATCTTTGACAAGGAAAACCGGTTATTCTATAATCTGGAACGCATCTGGAGCGATGGAGTAGTTGTAGATGATTTATAGTATATCCAATGAGCAGCGGTATCTAAAGAACCGCTGCTCATTGGTATTTCTGAAAATATCTCTATCGTATTACTTTATAAACCGAAATACACCGATCACTTTTCCAAGAATTTGTGCGTCTTCCACAATAATTGGATCCATCGTATCATTTTCCGGCTGCAGACGAATAACCCCTTCTTCTTTATAAAAAGTCTTAACGGTAGCTCCGTCTTCAATTAACGCCACAATCATTTCCCCATTACTTGCAGTATCTTTCTGCTCTACAAGAACCATGTCTCCATCTAAAATGCCGGCATTAATCATACTTTCTCCTTTTACTGAAAGCATAAAAGTCTGCTTATTCGGCATATATTCCACCGGAATAGGAAAGTAGTCTTCAATATTCTGCTGTGCAAGAATCGGTTCTCCTGCAGCAACCTGACCTACAACCGGAACATTCACCATCTCGCGCCGAAGAAAATTAAAGGAGTCATCCAGAATTTCAATCGCTCTCGGTTTTGTAGGATCCCTTCTGATGTAACCATTTTTTTCCAGTGTTTCAAGGTGAGAGTGGACAGAAGAAGTGGACTTCAGATTAACTGCCACGCAAATATCACGAACTGCCGGCGGAAAACCGCGTTCCAGAATCTGAGATTTTATATATTCTAATATTTCCTGCTGCTTTGGGCTCATCTTCTTACCTTTTGCCATTTGTAGTACCTCCAATCTGGTTATTCAAATTAATAATTCTTTTCCTGTTCTTATTTTAACACATTTTAAATAGAATAGCAAACAAATGTTTTGAAAATATGTTCGAAATATATTTTTTGAGTCTTCATTATATCTATACGACAAATCTCAATTTTTCCAAAAGATATAGACAAAAACTACAGATTATGATACGATATTTATTATTAAGGGGAAAAATAAAAGGGGGTCTTTAAATAATGTCTCAACCAAAAACATATCATGAACAATCACAGATTGATCAGACACTTCGTTTGAGGGAGGTTTTAAAAACGCTGCCTCCATTTGCCAAAGACTATTTCCGGGCTATAGAGCCCAGGTCATCTGCAAGGACAAGGATTAATTACGCCTATGACATCCGTATTTTCTTTCACTTTTTAATGGAGGTAAATCCGGTCTATAGGAACTATACCATTGAACAGTTTCACGTACAGGACTTAGAACGGATTGAACCGGTGGATATTGAGGAATATATGGAATACTTAAAGGTCTATACACGGACACATGACGAGGAGCTTATCACAAACGGCGAACGAGGGTTAAAACGGAAAATGTCAGCTCTTAGAAGCTTCTATAGCTATTATTTTACCCGGCAAGCCATTTCAAAAAATCCGACCCTTCTTGTAGATATGCCCAAGCTCCATGATAAAGCAATTATCCGGCTGGATGTGGATGAGGTTGCCATGCTTCTTGACTTTGTAGAATCTGCAGGTGATACGCTGACCGGTCAGGCGCTTACCTATTATCAGAAAACAAAGGAACGTGATCTGGCTATCATGACTCTGCTTCTTGGCACGGGAATCCGTGTATCAGAATGTGTGGGACTTGATTTAAACGACGTGGATTTTAAAAATAATGGTATTACTGTTACAAGAAAAGGTGGTAATCAGATGGTTGTTTATTTTGGAGATGAGGTTGCAGACGCATTGCTTCATTACATAGAGGGTGCCCGTCAATCTGTGACTCCACTCTCCGGACATGAAAACGCGCTGTTTCTATCTACGCAGAAACGCCGTATGGGAGTACAGGCGGTTGAGAATATGGTAAAAAAATATGCCCGTCAGGTAACTCCCAATAAGAAAATTACACCTCATAAACTGCGTAGTACATATGGTACATCTCTATATAAAGAAACAGGAGATATTTATCTTGTGGCTGATGTTTTAGGACATAAGGATGTCAATACAACCAAAAAGCATTATGCAGCCATTGATGAGGATAGGCGAAAGCTGGCTGCATCAGCAGTGAAGCTTAGAGAAACCTAGCGTAGTTCTTTTGAAAACCACTCTACTGAAAAATACATCAAAAAATACCTTTATATTTGGAGATTATAAAGGTATTTTTATATTCACATTTTTATTAATTTTTAATGCAATTAATTCACATATTTATAATTTTATCGCTCCATATTCCCTGGAAATCTCGGAATTTCCTCAAATCCTGCCTTAAGATCTTCATCTGTTGGAATATAGTCTTTCATTTCTCCATTATGGAACTTCTCATAAGCTGTCATGTCAAAATATCCTGTACCGGTCAGGCCGAATACGATTGTTTTCTCCTCCCCGGTTTCTTTGCACTTCATGGCCTCATCAATGGCTGCCTTGATTGCATGGCTGCTTTCCGGCGCCGGTAAGATTCCTTCCACTCTTGCAAATTTTTCTGCAGCCTCGAAAACAGCCGTCTGCTCTACAGATCTTGCTTCCATAAATCCGTCCGCATAAAGCTGTGACAGAATAGAACTCATACCGTGATATCTCAGACCCCCTGCATGGTTTGCCGAAGGAATAAACCCGCTTCCTAAGGTATACATTTTTGCCAGCGGACATACCATGCCGGTATCACAGAAATCATAGGCATAGACTCCTCTGGTCAGACTTGGGCAGGATGCCGGTTCTACGGCGATAAAACGATAATCTTTTTCACCTCTAAGCTTCTCTCCCATAAACGGGGAAATCAAACCTCCAAGATTTGAGCCGCCGCCTGCACATCCGATGATAATGTCCGGAGTAACTCCGTATTTGTCCAGGGCGCTTTTTGTTTCCATACCAATGATGGACTGATGCAGCAATACCTGATTCAGCACGCTGCCAAGAACATATCTATATCCTTCGCTTCCTGTTGCGGTCTCAACAGCCTCAGAGATGGCGCATCCAAGGCTTCCTGTTGTACCCGGATGCTGGGAAAGAATCTTCCTTCCCACTTTTGTTTCTGCGGATGGCGACGGAGTTACGCTTGCCCCATAGGTGCGCATTACTTCACGGCGGAAGGGTTTCTGTTCATAAGAACATTTTACCATAAACACCTTGCAGTCCAGATTCAGATAAGAGCAGGCCATAGAAAGCGCTGTTCCCCACTGTCCAGCCCCGGTTTCAGTAGTTACGCCTTTTAAGCCCTGCTTTTTTGCATAATATGCCTGGGCAACCGCTGAATTCAGCTTATGGCTTCCACTGGTGTTGTTACCTTCAAATTTGTAATAAATCTTTGCCGGAGTCTGAAGCTTTTCCTCCAGACAGTACGCCCGCACCAGCGGCGCAGGCCGGTACATTTTGTAAAAATCAAGGATCTCCTGCGGGATATCAATATAACGATTTTCATTATCCAGTTCCTGCTGTACCAGTTCTTCGCAGAATACGCCGGACAGCTCCTCGGGCGTCATCGGCTTTAAGGTTGCCGGATTCAGAAGAGGCGCCGGCTTATTTTTCATATCTGCACGTACATTATACCATTGCCTTGGCATCTCACTTTCTTCCAGATAAATTTTGTAAGGGATTTTCTGTTCATTCATTTTCTTGCTCTCCTTTCCTGTTTGGGAACTTTTTATTTCTCCTGGGACAGGATATCTGCATAAAAAAATACCCTTATCCCATGCAATAAATAACTGCTGGGACAAGAGTAATCTCTATCAACTCCTGCGGTGCCACCCGGCTTGGTATTTGTTATATATACCCACTCATGCGTACCATCATACGCGTGCTTTGTTAACGGAGTATCCTCTCCGGCTCACCTACTATAATCCTTAC
>CAOJQZ010000065.1 GCA_948441955.1 uncultured Lachnospiraceae bacterium
GCCGGAAGGAGAAGAATTTCGCGGTGGCGGCCAAATGCCGGCGAGCGATGATGTGTCTCTCATCTATTCAGATGACGAATATCTAAGCTATAGCAATATTTTTGACAACGCGAAGACAGATATTACAGATAAAGATAAGGACAGGCTGATCGCATCGATTAAAATATTGAATGAGGGCGAAGATATTTCAGAAGCCGTAGATATTAATCAGGTTATCCGATACTTTGTAGTTCATAATTTTGTCTGCAATTTTGACAGCTATACCGGTTCCATGATGCATAATTATTATTTGTATGAAAAGGATGGTCAGCTGTCCATGATACCGTGGGATTATAATCTTGCATTTGGAGGATTTGAATCCGGAGCAGACGCCGCAGGGCTTATAAACTATCCCATTGATACGCCGGTATCAGGCGGAGATATTTCTTCAAGACCTATGCTTTCATGGATCTTTGAGGAACAAGAGTATACGGAAATGTATCATGCATATTTTGATGAGTTTATAAAAGCATATTTTAACAGCGGCGTTTTTTCAGAGACGCTGAGTCGGGTATTCCAAATGATAGCGCCCTATGTAGAGAGAGACCCGACCAAATTCTGTACATATGAGGAATTTGAGGCAGGGACGGAGGCTCTTGAGAAATTCTGCATACTCCGGGCAGAAAGTATAGCCGGACAGATAGATGGAAGGATCCCGTCAACAGAGGAAGGACAGAAGGAGGACAGCAGTACGTTGGTAGATGCGGAAAGTCTCCTAATATCAGATATGGGGACTATGCAGTGAAAATCAAGACGTAAATACAAATAATTTGTGAAAATAAACATGGCTTATGGATATTTCTGCATAAGTCATGTTGTTTTTATATCTTAAATAATTTATTTATGATACAATTCTATTAAACAGGTACGCAGAGAGAACGAAAAACATAAGCGGTACTGAAAATCTATATATTGCGGAAAATAAGGAGGAAAATCACATGTCAGAGCTTTTAACAAAGGCGTCCAGGAGCGGCGCGGCAAATGAGAGGGAGAAAAGAAATCTGAATGTTGCCTATCGTGCAGCATGCGAATGTATTGTTCTTCTTAAAAATGATGGAACACTGCCAATGAAGCCAGGGAAAACGGCGCTTTACGGTGCGGGAGCCTTAAGGACGGTGAAGGGCGGAACAGGCTCGGGCGAAGTAAACGAACGACATAGCGTAAGTATTTATGAAGGAATGAAAAACAAAGGATATGAGATTACAACAAAATCCTGGCTGTTCGCTTATGAGAAAAAATATAAAAAGGGTGAGGCAGAGTTTAGAAAGGAGATACGAAAAAAGCTTTTAAGACATCCTAAAACAATAATGGAGACGTTACTTGCCAGTTATCCGGGGGCCGAAGGCATTCCGGTCAGTGAAAATGACGTAAAAAGGAGCGGAACAGATGCATGTGTTTATGTTCTCAGTCGACAGGCCGGTGAGGGGCGCGACAGAAAAGCCCTTCCAGGTGATTTGCTTGTCACAGAGGAAGAAAAAGAAGCAATCAGAACATGTGCTGAAAATTATAAGAAATTTATACTTATTATAAACTGCGGTTCTCAGATTGACCTCTCGTTTACAGACGAGATTCCAGGCATTGGAGCAATCCTTTATATCTGTCAGCTTGGCACAGAAGGGGGAAACGCAGTGGCGGACATACTTTCGGGTAAAAAGACTCCGTCAGGGAAACTTGCCGACACATGGGCAAAGTTTTATTCCGATATTCCTTTTTCAGATGAATACAGCTATTTGAACGGGAATCTGGATGACGAATATTACAAGGAAGGAATCTATGTAGGCTATCGGTATTTTGACAGCTTTTCTGTGGAACCCCGGTTTCCATTTGGCTATGGACTCAGCTACACGGATTTCGAGACAGAGGGAAAGGAGATCTGTGCAGAAGGAGGCCTGATAAAACTCAGGGTTCAGGTTACAAATACCGGAACCCAATATTCCGGAAAAGAAGCGGTCCAGCTCTATGTAAGCCCGCCGGAAGGAAAGCTTGACAAAGAATATCAGAGCCTTGCGGCGTTTGCGAAAACGAAGGAATTAAAACCTGGAGAGAGTCAGGAACTTACCCTTCAGTTCGATATGTCGGCAGTATCAAGCTACCGGGAAAGCGACGCGTCATATATTCTGGAAAAGGGTGGTTATATTTTACGGCTTGGTAATTCCTCAAGAAATACAAAGCCATGCGGAGTTATCCTGTTGAGGGAGGAGGCTGTTCTGTCTGTACATCGCCATATTTGTCCGCAGCAGCAGGTGTTTGAAGAGCTTAAGGCGCCGAAAAGGCAGGAAATAACGCCGGGTGATGTGATGAAAATTGAAATTCCTGCAGATGTATTCCAAACAGTTTTTTATACGTATGAAACGCCTGCCGTTTGTAATGAGCCGGAGGTGAGAGCGTTTGTAAAGAAGCTGTCTGTCAGCGATATGGCGGAGATTGTAGTTGGGACCGGTATGTTTGGCGCTGAAACAAGGTTTACACTTCCTGGTTCTGTTGGAAATACGACATCAAAGTTTTGGGACAGGGGTCTTGCAAACGCGGCTCTTTGCGATGGTCCGGCAGGGCTTCGGATTCAGAAGCGTTCAGCGGTTACAAAAGCAGGAAAGGTAAAAATGATCGATGCTGCTTTGTCTGTATTTGATATGCTGCCTCAGGCTGTGAAAGGGATTATGATGGGAAATCCTGAAACGGATAGAGTGATTTATCAGTATGCAACTGCATTTCCGGTAGCAGGTGCGCTTGCCCAGAGTTGGAATACACAGCTTCTTTATGAAGTGGGAACAGCAGTTTATGAGGAAATGAAGGAATTTGGATGCACCTTTTGGCTGGCGCCGGCGGTGAATATTCACCGGAATCCTCTTTGCGGCCGTAATTTTGAATATTACTCCGAAGACCCGTTTCTTACCGGGGAGATGGCCTCGGCAATTATAAAAGGTGTACAGCAGGAGAAAGGCTATTATGTGACAGTGAAGCATCTTGCCTGCAATAATCAGGAGGACAACAGAAACAAAGTATCAAGTAATGTAAGTGAACGGGCTCTCCGGGAAATATATCTCAGAGGTTTTGAACGTGCAGTGCGTGCAGGTGCCAAGGGGATTATGACCTCCTATAATCGGTTAAACGGCGTCTATACATCAAACAGCTATGATCTCTGCACGAGAGTACTCAGGAATGAATGGGGCTTTGACGGTGTTGTGATGACAGACTGGTTTGCAACAAATAAGGGGCTGGGGGATAACGCCCTTGCCATGAAGGCAGGAAACGACCTGATTATGCCGGGAGGAAGTTATTTCAAAAAGGAAATTATAAAGGGAGTTAAGGAAGGGAAGATCGAAAGAAAGGATCTGAGAAAATGCTGCGCTAATATTGTGAGGGCGGTCTTTGACAGTCAGATTCAGAAGGAATATATAAAATAAGCTATGGGGGTGAAACATATGGCGAAATATGTTATGGCGCTGGATGCCGGAACGACAAGCAATCGTTGTATACTTTTTAATAAGCATGGAGAAATCTGCAGTGTGGCGCAAAAGGAATTTACACAATATTTCCCGAAGCCAGGCTGGGTGGAGCATGATGCGGATGAGATCTGGTCCACACAGCTTGGCGTGGCAGTAGAGGCCATGAGCAAAATCGGAGCATCCGCCAAGGATATTGCGGCAATCGGGATTACGAATCAGAGGGAAACTGCGATTGTATGGGACAAAAATACAGGCGAGCCTGTTTATCATGCAATTGTGTGGCAGTGCCGCAGGACATCAGAATACTGCGACAGTTTAAAGGAGCAGGGATACACAGAGCTTTTCAGGAAGAAGACGGGTTTGATTATAGATGCATATTTTTCCGCTACAAAGGTAAAATGGATATTAGATCATGTGGAAGGGGCAAGGGAGCGCGCCGAACGGGGTGAGCTTTTGTTTGGAACAGTTGAGACATGGCTGATCTGGAAACTTACAAAGGGAAAGGTGCATGTAACAGATTATTCCAATGCCTCCAGAACCATGCTTTTTAATATTAATACTCTCAGGTGGGATCAGGAAATTCTTGACTTGATAGGGATTCCCTTGTCCATGCTTCCTGAAGTAAAGCCTTCAAGCTGTATATATGGAGAGGCGGACGCCTCTTTTCTTGGGGGAACTGTCCTAATAGGAGGAGCTGCAGGGGATCAGCAGTCTGCGCTTTTCGGACAGACCTGCTTTGAAAAGGGAGAAGCAAAAAATACGTATGGGACGGGATGCTTCCTCCTCATGAATACAGGTGACAAACCGGTATTCTCTGATAATGGCCTTGTAACAACTATCGCATGGGGGCTTGATGGGAAGGTTACCTATGCTCTGGAAGGTTCTATTTTTGTTGCAGGGGCAGCAATACAGTGGCTGCGCGATGAACTCCGCCTCATTGACTCAGCGGAGGATTCCGAATATATGGCGAGGAAGGTATCTGATACAAATGGATGCTATGTAGTGCCGGCGTTTACAGGGCTTGGGGCGCCTTACTGGGATCAGTATGCAAGAGGCACGGTTGTAGGGATTACAAGAGGTGTTAATAAATACCATATTATCCGTGCAACGCTCGAGTCTCTGGCTTATCAGGTAAATGATGTCCTTGCGGCGATGGAGGCAGATTCCGGTATTACGTTAAGCTCCCTTAAAGTAGACGGAGGCGCCAGTGCAAACAGCTTTCTTATGCAGTCCCAGGCGGACATTATCGGCGCGCCGGTAGAGCGGCCGCGCTGCATTGAGACAACGGCGATGGGAGCGGCGTATCTTGCAGGTCTTGCAGCAGGCTATTGGGGAGATAAGGAAGAGGTAAAGAAAAACCGTGAAACGGACAGAGTATTTGATCCGTCTATTGAGCGCGGGGAGAGAGAAAAGAGAATCAAAGGCTGGAATAAGGCTGTGACCTATGCATATAATTGGGCGAAGGATGAGGAGTAAATGAGATGGAAAAATTAAAAACAAATTGTCATGCATGCCGAAATGATTGTGAGATAGAAGTGGAATATGAGAACGGCGAAGTGACAGAAGTAACAGGCAACGGCTGTATGCGGGGTATGATGCATGCACAGAGCGAAGTAAGAAAGATAATGGAAACATTAGCAGAAATGCCAAAAAAGTAACATTTCATTGTAGACATTTGGGGTGAAATGTAATAAAATAACAATGTTGACGCAATTAGAGATGAGATAAAGAAGGGATTAAAATTTATGAAGAGAAATGTAATTGTAGGACAGTCAGGAGGGCCGACAGCGGCTATTAATTCAAGCCTTGCAGGCGTGTATCGTACAGCGAAGGACCGCGGAGCGAAAAAAGTATATGGAATGCTTCACGGGGTACAGGGATTATTAGAGGAAAAATATATTGATCTTTCAGACCATATTAAGACAGAGCTTGACGCAGAGCTGTTAAAGAGAACGCCGGCGGCATTTCTTGGATCATGCCGTTATAAGCTCCCGGAAATTCATGAAGACAGAGAAGTCTATGAAAGGATTTTTGAGATACTGGATAAACTTGATATTGAGGCGTTTATTTATATCGGCGGAAATGATTCTATGGATACGATTAAAAAGCTGTCTGATTATTCAATTATCACAGGCCATCCTACAAGATTCATAGGCTGCCCGAAGACCATCGACAATGATCTTGCTCTTACAGATCACACACCAGGTTATGGAAGCGCAGCAAAATATATCGGTACATCCATGAAGGAAATCATCCGGGACAGCTTCTGTCTGGAGTACAGTAAGGGACTGGTTTCTATTGTTGAAGTGATGGGAAGAAACGCAGGATGGCTTACAGGCGCGACAGCGCTTGCCAAGGGTGAGGATTGTGAAGGACCCGATCTGATCTATCTGCCGGAGATTCCATTTGATCTTCAGAGATTCGGCGAAAAGGTAAAAGAGATTCTGGAGAGAAAGACCTCTGTTGTTGTTGCTGTATCAGAGGGTATTCACCTTGATGACGGAAGATATGTCTGTGAGCTTGGAAGCAGTATTGATTTTGTAGATGCATTCGGCCACAAGCAGTTATCCGGAACAGCGGCTTACCTTGCAAGCTATATTGCAGGTGAGGTGGGATGCAAGACCCGTGCGATTGAATTTAGTACACTGCAGCGCTCCGCATCTCACTCTGCTTCCCGTGTGGATATTTTAGAGGCATATCAGGTAGGCGGTGCGGCTGTTAAGGCGGCAGACGAAGGTGATTCCGGAAAAATGGTTGTATTGCAGAGATTATCCGATGATCCGTACCAGTGCGGAACAGAGGTAAAGGATGTGCATAAGATTGCCAATGATGAGAAGCTGGTACCAAGAGAGTGGGTAAATGCAGACGGAAATTATGTGACAAATGAATTCGTTTCCTATGTAAGGCCTCTTATTCAGGGAGATGTATCCCCGGTAATGGTAGATGGAATTCCAAGACATCTGTATACTCCAAATGAATTGAGTCAAAGATAAGCAAAAAATATAGAACGGACTTCTTCAATGAGGAAGTCCGTTTTGCATTACAGCCTGTGAATTCCGCTTTGAATCTCCTCCGCCCATTTCTGGAGATTATAGGTATTTCCGCTAAAAAGTTTCAGGATGACGCCACTTGGCGTACTGTCGCTGGCAAAGGCATTTGCCTCGTCAGTATCTACATGCATTGCCAGAGAAAACTTCGGACTGACACGTACTACAACGTCGGCAAATATTAGAGAACGCTCGTAGCTTTCGGTAATAACAAATACATCGTCATTATCTTTGACATTTAACTGCATTGCCTGCACAGGAGTCATATGTATATGTCTTTTGGCAACGATGACCCCCTTCTTAAGATCCAGAGTACCCTCCGGCCCGATTAAGGTACATCCGGGCGTTCCTTCCGTATCACCAGATTGTCTTATAATTCCGGGGATTCCAAGTTTCCTTGAATCCGTCATGGAGATTTCCAGCTGTGTTTCAGGACGGAAGGGACCAAGAATCGCAACATTTTCAAAAATGCCCTTAGGTCCTTTTACTGTAATCCGCTCCTCGCAGACATATTGACCGGGCTGGCTCAAATCAGCTTTGTATGTAAGTGTATGCCCTTCCCCGAATAGAATTTCAAAATCCCTCTGGCACATATGTATATGACGTGCGCTTGTCTCAATAGGAATTGCCAGTCCCATAGCTATTACCACCTTTTATCACAATGAATTATAATTACGTGAATAGTCTATCACATTTTCTCTTAATTTAACACTTTTATTTTTATAAAAAATAGATTATAATTTTAAAAGAAAATATTTATCAGTGTATCTGAAAATAAGGAGGGCATGATATGAGACAGATATGGGAAGATATTAAATACTTTTTTATGAGAGACTGGACGATGACAGAAAAGATATTAATTATTATCTGCTGCATACTTTTAGGAATGGTAAAGGGCTTTTTCCTTGCTCCGATTAAGAAGGGGATTAGCTGCGGGAATAATAATGGCAATACCTATAACGGCCTTGATGATGAGTGGTTTGAGGAGGAAGACTAGAAATTTATCTTATTCGCCTCCATACATTCCAGGATTCTGAATCGAATTTTTCATAGAAACTATGCATAACGGATCGGCAGCAGAGATTATTTTTTAACACATTGACAAAGAACGAATTTATAACTATAATTTAGACAAATGAGACAAGGGCGTTTTCATCCTGGCATGAGAACGCCCTTTTTTGGGAGTGGGGATATGCAGCCCAAGGTAAGGCTGCCAGCCCTGAAACGAACGAAATGAGTGAATAGGAAGATAAGGAGGAAAGATAGACTATGAATCATTATACTTTTTCCAACGACAGGCCGCCGACTGCGTCAAAAGCATGTCTTACGGGATGCCCGGGCGGTTATACCTGCGAGGATATCATCCGTCTGGTAGAGGAGGAAGACGTAGGATTTATCCGTCTTCAATTTACGGATATTTTCGGGACTTTTAAGAACGTGGCTATTACGCCGGCTCAGTTAGAGAATGCTTTGAACAATCAATGTATGTTTGACGGTTCTTCAATTGAAGGATTTGCACGAATTGAGGATTCAGATATGTACCTTTGTCCGGATCGGAATACCTTTGAGATATTTCCGTGGAGACCGCAGCAGGGCAAAGTAGCGCGTCTGCTCTGTGATATTTACAAGGCAGATAAGACTCCCTTTGAGAGTGATCCAAGGTATGTGCTGAAAAGGGAGCTTAAAGAAGCTGCAGATATGGGGTACACACTTGATGCAGGGCCAGAGTGTGAGTTTTTTTTGTTTCATACAGATGACGACGGCCTTCCTACAACTATATCTCATGAACAGGCAAGCTACTTCGATTTGGGGCCGCTTGATTTGGGAGAGAATGCAAGGCGCGATATTGTGCTTACTTTAGAGGAGATGGGTTTTGTTATCGAGTCTTCCCATCATGAGATTGCGCCGGCACAGCATGAAATTGACTTTCGCTATGCTGAGGCTTTGCAGGCTGCAGATAATATCATGACCTTTAAAATGGTAGTTAAAACGATTGCAAAACGTCATGGACTCCACGCTACTTTTATGCCAAAGCCAAAGTACGGCGTAAGCGGTTCAGGCATGCATATAAACATGTCCCTGAACCGAAACGGTGTAAATGCATTTGTAGATAAAGATGACGAGAAAGGTTTAAGTGAGGAAGCATATTATTTCATCGGCGGTATTATGAAGCATATTAAAGCAATCAGTTTTATTACGAATCCCCTCGTGAATTCCTATAAGCGGCTTGTTCCCGGATATGAGGCGCCGGTCTATATTGCCTGGTCTGCAAAAAACAGAACGCCGTTAATCCGCGTTCCGTCGTTGAATGGTTCTTCAGCGAGGATTGAGCTTAGAAGTCCGGATCCGTCTGCAAATCCATACTTAGCTCTGGCAGTATGTCTGGCGGCAGGACTTGATGGTATTAGAAACAGGATTTTGCCGCCGGACAGCGTAGATTGTAATATATTTGAGATGACAGAGGAGGAACGAAGGAAGGCTGGAATTGACAGACTGCCGGGAAGCCTTCTGGAGGCGGCAAGAGAATTTGAAAAAGATGAGTACATCAAACAGGTGCTGGGAGAAGATTTATCAAAAAAGTACATGAAAGCAAAAACAAAAGAATATGCAGAGTACCGGGGACAGGTTACAGACTGGGAGCTATCCAGATACTTGCATGTAATTTAGATATTTTCTGTCGGGACATAACAGAAGACTTATAAGAAGGACAGGAGGTGCCAGATTGACAGGTATTATTGTTGCATTTCCGAATCGGGATAACGCGGCCAGAATCAGAAATCTTCTGGTACGGGGAGGTATAACGGTTACCGGTGTGTGCACATCGGGGGCACAGGTAATGAATTTTTCAGATATTTTGGATGAAGGAATTGTTGTATGCGGCTATAAGCTTAAGGACATGATGTATTCAGAGCTTCGGGAATATCTGTCGGAGGCCTTCGAAATTCTTCTGGTAGCGTCAAAAGAAAAATGGGATATTGGACTGACAGACGGCGTTGCAGGGCTTCCTATGCCTGTAAAGGCTCAGGAGCTTCTGGAAACCGTAGGAATCATGCTTGAAGGCATGGAGCGGCACAGGAGAAGAAGGAGAGAGGGAAAAAGAACACGCAATCCGAGACAGCAGGGAATTGTTCAGGAGGCAAAGGCACTTCTGATGGAAAAGAACCAGATGTCCGAGGCAGAGGCTCACAGGTATCTGCAAAAAAGCAGTATGGACAGCGGTACGAACATGGCGGAGGCAGCTGAAATGATATTAACAATGATAGAAAGGTAACAGTGAAAACAGATGAAATTTACAAAAATGCACGGATTAGGAAATGATTATGTTTATGTAAACTGTCTGAAGGAAAGAATAGAAAATCCTCCGGCAGCGGCGAGATTTGTAAGCGACCGTCACTTTGGCATTGGTTCAGATGGGCTCATTTTGATAAATCCGTCTGATAAAGCAGATTTTGAGATGGAAATGTACAATACAGATGGATCAAGGAGCGAGATGTGCGGAAACGGTATCCGCTGTGTGGCAAAATATGTCTATGATTACGGACTTACAGATAAGACAAGCATTTCCGTGGAAACTCTTGGAGGAATTAAGCGCCTTGATCTGACCGTGAAGAACGGGAAGGCAGAGCTTATAAAGGTGGATATGGGAAGGCCGGAGCTTGCGGCAGAAAGAATCCCCATTGATACAGACCATCCACTTCATAAGGTCATTGATGAACCTATCGATGTGGACGGAGTAATTTACCGTATGACAGGCATTTCTATGGGAAATCCTCATGCAGTTGTCTTTGTGGAAGACGTGAAGGGGCTGGAGATTGAAAAAATCGGTCCGGGATTTGAAAATCATGAAAGATTTCCACATAGAATTAATACAGAATTTGTCAGAGTATTTAACAGGAAAACAATAGAGATGCGCGTGTGGGAGAGGGGGGCAGGAGAGACAATGGCCTGTGGCACCGGAGCATGTGCAGCGGCAGCGGCCTGTATTTTAAACGGCCTGACAGAAGATCAGGTGACAGTGAGACTTCCGGGAGGAGAGCTTCAGATTGAGTGGGACAGAAAAAAGGACAGAATCTATATGACGGGGCCTGCTGTAACTGTATTTGACGGAGAGATAGATTTGCCGGATATGAAATGAGCGGGCTTATGATAAAATAAAAAGGAGAAAGAAAAATGTTTAAAGTAAATGAAGATTATCTGAAACTTCCAGGGAGCTATTTGTTTTCTAAAATCGGAAAAAAGGTGTCGGCTTTTCAGGAGGCAAATCCAGATGAAAGTATTATAAGGCTTGGAATCGGCGACGTGACGCAGCCTCTTGCGCCGGCAATCATTGAGAGCCTGCACAGCGCGGTGGAGGAAATGGTCCATGCGGAGACTTTCCGAGGCTATGCGCCGGACTTGGGATATGAATTTTTAAGAAGCGCTATGGCAGAAAACGATTACCAGCACAGAGGATGCGATATTCGGGCAGATGAAATTTTTATTTCCGATGGAGCTAAGGGAGATTCAGGAAATATCCAGGAGATTTTTGCAAGGGATAATAAAATCGCAGTATGTGATCCGGTTTATCCGGTATACGTAGATACAAATGTCATGGCAGGCCGTACGGGAACCTATGATGAAAGTACGGGAGTATGGAGCGATATTATTTACATGCCGTGCACAAAGGAAACGAATTTTGTACCGGAGCTTCCGAAAGAGACACCGGACATAATCTATTTGTGTTTTCCCAACAATCCTACAGGTTCTGCCATTACCAAAGAACAGCTTCAGGAATGGGTGGATTATGCGAATAAAAAGGGCTCCGTCATTATCTATGATGCGGCCTATGAAGCATATATTTCTGAAGAGAATGTTCCTCACAGCATCTATGAGTGCGAGGGGGCTAGAACCTGTGCTATTGAGCTTCGGAGTTTTTCAAAAAATGCCGGTTTTACCGGGGTACGTCTTGGCGCGACGGTGATTCCAAAGGATGTAAAGGCGAAAGACGTGACGCTTCATTCTCTGTGGGCGAGACGTCACGGGACAAAATATAACGGAGCGCCGTATATCGTGCAAAAGGCGGGCGAGGCTGTTTACTCTGAGGCGGGAAAGGCACAGCTAAAGGAGCAGGTGGCTTATTACATGAAAAATGCGAAGGTCATCTATGAGGGATTAAAGAATGCAGGATACAACGTGTCGGGAGGTGTTAATGCGCCGTATATCTGGCTGGAAACGCCGAAGGGGATGACCTCATGGGAATTCTTTGATTATTTGCTTGAGAAGGCAGGCGTTGTCGGAACACCCGGATCCGGATTCGGGCCGAACGGGGAAGGATATTTCCGGCTGACAGCGTTTGGATCCTATGAAAACACGGCGGCGGCCATTGAAAGGATAAAAAGAATATAACGCATCTTCTTGATTATTCGTTTAAAAAGGCCCGGATATATGTGAGGGCGGCGCCGATAGAAATATTGTGCCGGGGCATTTTGCTGAGCATGAGAAAATCCGAAGTCTCGGTAAAAGGGGTAAGCTGTTCAATCTGCTCATACAGGAATGAAAGATCCGCCTCACACAGATATGGCGCCAGATGTCCTCCGAGAATAAAATCCGTATCGTAGATTAGGTGGAGCAGATTAATTGCCCTGGCCAGATTTGTGAGAAATTTATTCCAGCGGTTTGAAAAAGAAGGTTCTTTTTTACGTACCTTCTCAAAAAAGCTGTCCAAGGTTTCCCCCTCTTTAAGAAGTACATTTAAAGAGCAGAGCGTTTCCAAACAGCCTTGTTTGCCGCAGTAACAAAGAGCTCCCCCTTTTGGTTCTACTTGGATATGCTCTATCGTGGAACTATGGCCGTGTTTCCCTATCAGGATTTCTCCTTTGGAGATGACAGCAGCGCCGAGATGCCTGCTTAAAGAGATGTAGAAGGCATCTGTGAGTCCCGGTGACACCCATATTTCAGAGAAAGCCGCACAGTATGCGTCATGGATAAATGAACAGGGGTAGGGAAGATGTCGGGTAAACTCCCTGATGGAAAGCCCGGTACAGTCTAATATTTTGCCGTACAGCATGCTTTTTGCGTCCGGTGAGACAAGTCCCTGCATGGCAAATCCAATACCAAGGAGCTTTTCATCTGTTATATTCAGTGCATTTTTGAATTCAAGTATTTTGTCACAGACAGTTTTAAAATAAGATTCTTTATATTCATAAGTAATATCACATGTCATGCGGTCGATTTTTTTGCCATATAAATCGACCGCAATTATTTTCACTTCTTTTTTCACAATCTCAACACCAATGCTGACACGATAATCAGCAACAATTGAATAGGCGGAGGCTTTTCTGCCCACAAATTCAGTATTAATCAGACCACTTTTTGTAATCAGGCCTTCTTTTTCCATGGATGCCAGATTCGATGTAACGGTCGGACGGCTTAGACGGAGGTCATAGGAAATGTCCTGCTGGGAAACATTTTTATTCTCATAAATATAATGATAGATCAAACTGCGGTTGTTTTGTTTAATTTGATTGGGGGTTATGCTTTTTTCCATCGTTTTATTCCTTAATTTGTAAAATGACTTGTTGAGAATACATGC
>CAOJQZ010000066.1 GCA_948441955.1 uncultured Lachnospiraceae bacterium
ATACAGCATCAAAAATAAGATACCAAATATCCCGCCAATCGGATAAGACCCCGTAGTCCTCCGCAAAACCTTATACATCCCTATCCCGATAAAGGACAGATGCAATCCCGAGATCGCCAGCACATGCCCGATTCCATTGGCCTGATACAGCTCCTTTAGCTCTTCATCCATACCGGCCTTTTCTCCAAGGAGCATAGCCGAGAGCGCCGCACTGTCTTCCCCGGACAGATATTTTTCAAAAACACAGTTGATGTTCTGTCTAAAATGATATAGGCCATCAGAAAGTACAGAAATATCCGGGGCTATTATTTCCATCTTCTCACACCATACGGAAGCATAGATTCCCTGCCTCTCATAATAGGCCCTTCTGTCGAAATTGCCGGGATTAAATGCCGGATCGAAAAAAGACAGCTCTCCTTCTGCCATGATCTTCTGTCCAATATGGATATTCATTTTTTCTTTGTCATACAGCATAATTCTGGATTCTTTTAAGGATTGTTCCTGATAATGTATAGAATTGTCTCTTAGAAATAATATCTGATATTTGTCTCTGATTTCCTTTCTATATACCTGTCCTGTGAAGTGAAGCGTCTCTCCCTCTTCTGCACACTCCCTGAGGGACGATGGGTAAAGCCATTCTGCCGCTTTACCCTTTCCTCCATAGATTATTATACACAGGAGCAAAAAGAAAATCAGACATACAGCGCATAAAGGTCTGTTTTTCACTCTTCCTTCTCCTCAATTAGTTCTGGCTCCTTTGGCAGCGGTTTGCTCAAATCAATAATTTCCTGATAAGTAATATTCGTCTCTCCGTTCACCAGTATTTGTACCTGGCTGCACTCTCCGCCGTCTACTATGGAATTTACCAGTGCATACACTGTAATTTTGGGGTTCACCTGCTCCGCAACGCTTAAAAAGCCTTCGTCAAAATTCACATAGCAGATGTTCTCCCTCACAGAAACGCCCAGAAGCTTTGTTCCTTGGGGGATCACAGCCTTTCTGTCCTGTGAGGAAGGCCCCTTCATAAGCTGTTCAACAATCAGCTTTTCAATGGACATATTGCTGTTATAGCGAACGCTTATTTCCTCTGCTTCCAGCATGCTTCCTTTCTTATTGGAAAAATATAATCTCAAATCAGCTGTTTGATAGGAATGAAGGGTAGAGCCTGTATTCTGAACAAAATCCTCCGCGCGCATATATCCAATTTCTTTCCCGCTTTTATCGCACAAAGGCTGCTCCTCTATATAAAAGCGCACATAATCCACTCCGGATATCTGCACCAGCGACTGTACGACAGACGCCCTGAGAAGAAGCTCCGAGGCTGTGTCCAGTTTTCCATATGCCGTATTAAAGTGAAGATTCAGCTTTGTCTCCTGAAGCTCCCAGCTCTTTACCTTTACACCGCCGATGAATACACTTTTATAGTCAATCGTCTCCGGTTCTTCCTTAAGAAGATTAAGAACCTCGGATACTTTTCCTTCCACATCATCCGCCGTTGACTCACAGTATTCTTCCACAAGCTGTGTCTCTCCTGTATCCAGGTAGTAAATACGATATCCGCCTGCCTTCGGCTCCTTCCCCTTCCCGCACCCGCCGGAGAGAAAAAGCAGACCCGAAAGGCACAGGAGCATACATCTTTTTACTTTTATCCTCATAATTTTATGCCCCTCCCCTACGACACATAAAGTAACGGCACCCGCATAGTAAATGTAGTACCTTCGCCAATCTGGCTGTAAACCTTGATCGCTCCTCTATGCATGACAACTGCACTTCTTGCAATAGAAAGGCCGAGGCCTGTGCCTCCTATCTCCTTTGAATGTGACTTGTCAACCCGATAGAAACGCTCGAAAATATGCTCTGTTTCTTCCGGACTGATCCCAATGCCTGAATCCGCCACTTCAATATAAAATGATTTGTGATCCGCATTCAAAGACACGTGCACCCAGCCATTATCATGGTTGTATTTTATAGCATTTTCCACAAGATTGGTAATTGCAAGGGATATTTTTATCTCGTCAATTTCTGCAGATACCGGCCGGAAGCTCTCAAAGACTACCTCCACATTACGCTGCTTGGCAATGGGACGAAGTCTTTTTAATACCTGCTCTACAAGCAGATTGATATTTTCCGATTTAATATTCATGATGCCTGCTGATTTGTCCATCTTTACAAGTGACAGAAAGTCATTGATAATGTTGTTCTCCCGCTCTATTTCCTGTGACAAATCCTGCATGAACTCCTGATATAATTCCACCGGCGCCCCCTCCTGGGCAAGCAGGGAATCCGCCAAAACCTTCATGGAGGTAAGGGGTGTTTTAAGCTCATGGGACACATTTGACACAAATTCCTGTCTGGAGCTGTCAAGCTGTCTGATTCTTCCCAGCATCTTATTAAATGCCTCTGACAAAAGGACGGTTTCTGTATATGCATTTTCATGCAGATAATCATCATCATATCCGTCTGTAACAGCTTCAATAGAATCTGTGATCCTTTGAAACGGTCTTACGGTTCTTATGCCGGATAAAACTGCTGCAAGCAGTAAAAGCACTCCTGCAAGCAGCTCGATTGTGCACGCCCTCTCCTCCAGCACCGTCAGACTGTCCACAATTGTATCTGTAGATACACTGACAAGCATTACTCCCTCTGTCTCGCCTGAGACAGCTCCGCTTATGGGAGACGTAACCTCTATATAGCGGTTTCCTGCATCGTAGTGGCTTGTCCCCTCCCCCCGGAAACAGCGGATGACATCGCCGGAGACAATCGTTTTTCCCACATCCATGCCATATGTATCTTCTATAATACGGAATTCTTTATCGATAAGCATTACCCGTCCATTGTAAATGTTTGACAGCTGGACAAGCTCTGTTCTGACTACCTCAGATGTTGTTCCCGGCCGGTATTCCAGATTACCAAGCTGGTTACATAGAATTGTACATTGATTCTGTATATCTGCGGTTCTTACATCTACTGACCGCTTTTCGTAACTTTTTAAAAGTACCGTTTCCAGCAGAAGCATCGGTATCAATCCCACCAGAAACATACGTATCACAAGCCGGAAACGCAGACTTTTAAATATACTCTTCTTAAAATAAGACTTAACCCCTAAAATAATAACCCACTCCCCATTTGGTATGCACATACTTGGGGTCACTCGGATTCTTTTCTACTTTTTCCCGAAGCCTTCTTATATGTACATCCACTGTTCTTGCATCGCCGGGATACTCATATCCCCATACGATGTTCAAAAGGTTCTCACGACTATACACCTTATTGGGATTTGTGGCAAGAAGCTCTATTAAATCAAATTCCTTTGCAGTCAAATTGACTTCTCTTCCTTCTATCACCACACGCCTGCTTTCACAGTCAATCGTCATGTCACCTTTTACGAGCATCTTGCCAGACGCCCTGACGCCGCCCCGTTTCCCGGTTCTGCGCATAATTGCCTTAATACGGGCCTTTACTTCCAGAATATTGAAGGGCTTGGTGATATAATCGTCCGCACCATACTCCAGACCCAGAATTTTATCTATATCGTCTCCTTTTGCTGTCAGCATCACAATCGGAACATCCGAAAATTCTCTGACCTGCTGGCACACCTCAAAGCCGTCAAGCTTCGGGAGCATAACGTCAAGCAGTATCAATTCATACGTATTTTCCCTGATAAGATGAAGCGCCTCCTCACCATCATATGCGGCGTCTACCTCCATGCCGTCCTGTTCAAGGCTGAAGCGCACTCCCTTTACAATCAGTTTTTCATCATCTACCACCAATACTCGTTTTCCCATGATCCGTCTCCCCTGCTATGTCTTAACCTTATCTTTCACTTTATTGAAAACACCGTCTTTGATGCCTTCAATTTCCTTTAGCTCCTCAATGGAGTTAAAGCCCCCTTTTTCTTCCCGGTAACGGATGATTGCCTCCGCCTTCACCTCGCCGATACCGCTGAGCGTCATAAGCTCATCCTTCGCAGCCGTATTAAGATCCACTTTGCCATCGTCTGCTTCTGCCATACCCTGCACAGAAGATGTCTGTCCCTGTGCCTCTTCTTCTGAGGGAACATAAACCTGCTGTCCGTCGCTTAATCTTTCCGCCTGATTCAGGGAAGGTGCCGACGCTTTTTCTGTTATACCCCCCGCTGCCTCTATCGCCGCATAAACCCTACTGTCGGTTGGGAGTTCATACACTCCAGGGGCATTTACCTCTCCGCAGACGTGCACATAAATGCTCTCTGCCGGCAAGGCTTCTGCCTCTTTTTCCGAGAACGTCTCCTCTTCCTCTGAAGCACAAGCCTCCTGGAGCGCTGAACTCTCACTTTCCCGGGATGAACATCCTGCCATCCCTGTGACTACTGTCAGCAAATAAAGATATAGAAAGAAACAACCGACCCTTGCATGAGTTGTCTTACGCATAATAATATCCTCCTTACAGTTTGTCAGAACTGTAATAACCCCTCTTATGCCTAGACAAATTTATTGTACTATTTCCACTGAAAAATTGCAACTCCAATCAGCGCAATTCCCATGCCAATTACCTTTCTCCACTCCAAGGGTTCCTTATCAACCCCGAAAAGTCCTAAAAGTTCGATCACATATGCCACGATAAGCTGTGCAATAACAATAAGAAGGGCTGCCTTTGCAGGGCCCAGCTGATCCATACTTTTAATGACCGTAAGCGTAATCCCTGCGCCGATCACTCCGCCAAGAAGCACATACTTAGGCTCAACCTTTGAAAGGGTCATCACATTGTCACGGCCGGCAATCAACCATGCCGCCAGACATACTGCAAATGCAGTGAGCTGAACCCATGCGTTACTGACCCACATTCCCGTTGTTTTTGTCACCTGTGTATTAAATACTCCCTGTACACTCATAAGCGCACCGGATAAGAGAGCAATAAAAAAACCAGTCATTGTCATACCTCCGCTTCTATATCTAATGACAGAATATTATAACGAATAGTATATCCAGTGAATGGTTTTTCTATGCCTTTTCTATTCTTTTAAATAACTGGGCCGAGACAGTGAATATCCATTGTACTTACATAATGTACCGCTTCATTTTTTGTCATTCTTCCGCTTAAAACCTGTAGCAGTAATTCAAATGCCTCTTCGCCTGCCTGCTCAATACTTATTTCACCCTTTATAATCCTTCCGGCATTCAGATCCATATCATACTGCATTCTTTCGTATGTATAGGGGTTCCCGCAGATTTTAATAACCGGCATACTCGGGAATCCCTGGGGCGCTCCTCTCCCGGTAGAAAAACACAGGGCCTGGGCGCCTGTAGCGGCCATGCCGGTCAAGATTTCCGGCTCTCTTCCCGGCGCGTCCTTTATCCACAAGCCCTTCTGATCTGTCACCATCTCGGGATACTCCAGAACTCCCTGTATGGGCCTGCTTCCGCTTTTTACAATTGCACCCAGGGACTTTTCTTCAATGCTTGACAGCCCTCCCTTTATATTGCCCGGTGTAGGCTGCCCGCCTCTCATATCCTCGCCCACTGCCTTTGCGCGGGCTTCCATACGGTTTACGATCTCATATATTTTTCTTCCTACCGGGCCGTCCTTTCCTCCTACAGCCCTCTCAGCCAGAATATGCTCTCCTCCGATGAATTCCGTTGTTTCCCCAAATACAACCGTAGCATTCAAATCCACCAGCTTGTCGGCAACATAGCCGATTACACAATTTGACGCCATTCCGCTTGTGGTATCAGAGCCTCCGCATTTTATCCCCATCACTGCATTCGATATGTCTACAGTCTCTCTCTGAAGCCCTGATATGGAAATAGCCAGCTTCTGGGCAAGATCGGTTCCTTTTTGAATAGCCCGGCTCATTCCTCCCAGCTCCTGAATCGCAATGATTTCCACCCGTTTTCCGGTCTTTGAAATCTCCTCTACCATGCGTTTGGTATCCGTCCCTTCACATCCGAGACTTACAATAAGAGCTGCTCCCACATTTGGACTGGATCCCAGACTGATCAGCGTGTCTGTCACTCTTTTCAGGTCCAGCGGAAGCTGGCAGCAGCCCTGATGGTGAAAAAATCCAATCGTCCCGGAAACCTGCCGTACAATTGCCTGGGCAACATCTGTTGCACAGATTACACTGGGAATAACTGCCACCAGATTTCTGCTTCCAACTTTTCCATTTTCCCGTACATATCCCTGAAATGTATATCCCATACTGATTCCTCCAATTTATAAATCTCCTCTTCCACGCATAGCCTCCATATTATGGACGTGAACATATTCCCCATATCCGATATCTGCATCCGCTCTTCCGATAGACTCGCCATATTTTATAACCGTCCCGCCTTTCCCGATGGGTTTTACAGCAATTTTATGGCCAAAAGGAATATCACCCTTCACCTGAAGCTCTGTGGTGTTTCCCTGCTTATCTTTAATCAGAATAAAATCCCCGTCTTTTACATCATCTGCAAAAACAGTAGCCACATTGTCTATGTCTTCTATCTGTAACGCCAGTTTTAAATCCATCCTATCACTCCTTCACTGCCAGTACCGATACGCCGTCCGGTATTACAACTACCTCTGCTTCTTTTCCTTTTATTTTCCATGCATGCGCAAGCGCTTCATCAAGGCTTCCTGCATGTATCATATTCGCCTTTTCCACCGTCTGCTTATCAAGATAAGAAGTCACAAGTATTACCTTATGCTTTTTCAGTATTCTGGCATATATCTGCGCGCACCATTGTTCCGGTATTGTTTCCTTAGGCGGTATGCCTGAAAGATACGCGTCAATTTCCTCTACCGTTCCTTTTACAATTAGCTTTTCAAAATAGGTGCCCCCCATGCCTTCTCTGCAGCCTGCGCACATAATAATCACTGCGTCCTTCCTGGCGCATGCCTCGGCCGTTGCTACCGCTTTCGGCGTCTGATAAAGGTTCTGATCAAGGGGGTATCCTCCGTTGGAGGTAATGATGATATCTCCCTCCACAGGCTCCCGCCTGGACAGTCTGTTTACAAATTCCACTCCTTTTTCGTGAGCCTCCTCCAAATCGCCTGCAAACGCCCCTATTACCTTCTTTTCACTGTTAAGCGCTACATTTAAAATAAACTGTACGTTTACCTTCCGGGCGGCGTAAACCATATCCTCATGAATGGGATTATGCTTTAATACTCCCGCCATAGCATATGGACTTGCAATTGCCCTGTAGGAATGATTTTCATTTACAGTGGTTTCGTTACAGATTCCCGGAAGAATACTCTTACGCCCTCCTGAAAAACCGGCGAAAAAATGAGGTTCAATAAATCCTTCCGTAATAAGGAGATCGCATCCGGCCGCTATCTTGTTCACATGGAACTCTGCTCCGGATGGGAGGGTACATATCCGGACAAACTCCTCCGGACAAAATGCATGATTTACAGCTATTTTCTCATGATCTACAATTTGATCCCCGAACATTTTTCTCTGCTCTTCCTTCGTTGTAGCCCTGTGAAGACCGGTTGCTATCAGAATCGTAATATCTGCATCCGGCTCTCCCTTTCTTATCTCTTTCAGGAGCAGGGGCAATGTCAGCCTGCTTGGAACCGCTCTCGTATGATCACTGGTTACTAAAACAACCTTTTTCTTACCCTTGGCCAATTGACTGAGCCTTGGCGAGCCTATGGGATTCTTAAGGGCATCCTCTATCATTTCCGATTCTGTTTTTTCCGTCCAAAACTCATCGCTTCCGGCTGTTATTACAGCCTTCAGGTTTCGTTCCTCAATATTCAGCTCCAGTGTTCCCACATCATAAGGAATCTTAATCTTTCTTACCATATCTACCTCTATTTTGCTGCGTTCGCCGCTATCTGCACTGCATCCCAAACACCGGCAAACATAGGTGCATAGCCGAGATCCAGATATCCCAGCTCCTCTGTTTTCATTCCCCGGTCAATGGCGCACGCAAAAACGTCAATCCTCCATGCCGCTTCCTTTTCACCCATAATCTGTGCACCTAGAATCCGATGGCTCTCTGCTTCATAAACAAGCTTTACAGTAAGCAGGAAGGGTTCCGGATAATATCTGGCATGGCTCCTTGCCTGAACCGTTTTTACCCTGTAGTCTATCCCGGAAGCTTTTGCTTCTGCTTCTGAAAGTCCGGTTTTTGCTAGCTCCAGACCCATGCAGCGAAGCATGGAGGTTCCAAGGGCCCGGTCAAAGCAGACCGGCTTCCCCAGCACACTGTCGCCTGCCAGACGTCCCTGTTTGTTTGCATTCGTGCCAAGTGCAATATAAACTGGTTTCTCTAACACACGATGAAATACAGTTGCACAGTCTCCCGCTGCATATACATCCTTTCTGGAAGTCCGCATTTCCTTATCTGTTATTATTGCACCATTGGGGAGCTTTTCAATGTCCCCGGTAAAACCGGTATTGGGCGAAACACCTACCGACATGATGACAATATCGGCTTTATAGGAGCCCTTATCCGTAAGAATCTCTTCTACCTTTCCGTCTCTTCCCTCAAAGCCTCTGACATACTCTCCTGTCTGCACGGAAACCCCGTGTCTTTCAAGCTCTTCCTTTGCCGCCTGTCCAAACTCCTCGTCAAACACATTTAAAATCCGATCTGCCGCCTCTATGATACGGACAGATTTTACTTCCTGCAATAAACATGCCTCGGCAAGCTCCAATCCAATATAGCCGCCCCCTACGATCACTACATTTCCCCGTTTATGCAGCAATCCGTTTTTCAGATCTTCGGCATCCTGAAGTGTTTTCAGGCAATAAATATTTTTAAGCTCTCTTCCCTGGACCGGTAAAGTCTGCGGCGATGCCCCCGTTGCAATTACCAGCTTATCATAAGGAACCTCTATCCTGCCTCTCCTCTCATCTTCCGCATATACCGTCTTTTCATCATAATTTATTCCGTCTGCCGCGCAGCCAGTCCATACACAAATACCTGATTTTTCAAATTCCGACGCTTTGCGGATACGAATCAGGTCAAGATCCTCATTAAGACCTGCCACATAATAAGGCAGTCCGCATGCCCCATAGGACACTTCCTGACTCTTCTCCAGCACAATTACATCTGTATCCGGAGCTTTCCTCTTTATTCGCGACGCTGCGCTCATACCAGCCGGATTACCGCCTAATACTACCACTCTCATCTATATATCCTCCATTTTGAACACCGGCTTTGTATAGCCTTCAAAATCCTGCCAGCAGACCTTAAGTCTTGCTCCGCATTCCGGCTCCCTCCCATCTGTATCCACAAGATTGGAAACCACACGGACCCCCTCTTTCAGATCCACTTCACATACAATATAGGGGACTTTTTCAGAAAGAGACGGATGAAATGACTTATGGAAGGTGGTATAGGAATACAGTACTCCTTCTCCTGACAATTCTTCTGTTTCCGTTTCGCTGCATAAACAGTCCGGACACAGATAAGAGGCCGGCCATCGGAGACGGCCGCATTTTTTACATCTTTGTACCGTCAGCTTATGCTCTCTTGTACCTTCCCAGAAAAACCCGGTATCTGCGCTGATGCCCGGCGCAAAATATTCTTTCTGCATACTATTCCATCCTTTCTAATATCAATGAAGCATGACTCTGGAACACGCCTCCATTATCGCTGCACATAATAAACCGGGGATATTTTGTTCCCGGATGCACTCCCAGCTGACGCGCGCCGCACCTTCCCATCAGCTGCATGACGCCTTCGCTTACAGGTGTAAGCCCCATAAAATATGCTTCTGAAAGCATACCTCCGGATGTATTTACCGGAAATTCCCCTCCAGGTCCAAGGCGTTCTTTTCTTAAGAATTCCTTTTCTTCTCCTGCCTGAAAGAATCCGTAATCCCTCAGCGTTGCCTCTACCGTGTATGTGAAGCAATCATACAGCTCGCATGCATCAATATCTTCCTTTGTAATTCCGGCCATCTCAAAGGCCTGTCTGCCTGCTCTTGCGGCGGCTGAATCTGTATCCTCGGCACACAGACGGAATGGAGACAGCGGCTGGTTCGCACTTCCAAATCCCCGGATTGTCACTAATGGGTGAAGGTTCCGTTCCTTTGCCCGTTCTGCCGTTGTAAGTACAATTGCACGGCCCCCGTCGGAGTTGGGGGTTGCGTCCAGAAGCCGAAGGGGTTCCGCCACTATATCCGCCCCGTAGTATCCATCCTCATTAAGAGGCTTATGTCTCATAGCGGCAATTGGGTTCAGCTCTGCCCATCTGCGCTGTGCAATTGCAATCTCCTTCCAGACATCAGGCCCTGTTCCGAAAATATGCTGCGCCCGCCTCGCCAGCATGGCGTATTTTGCCATTGTACTTAAGTCGCCGTACGCTGCCAGCTCATCGGCCGCCTTTCCTCCTTTTATTTCTTTTACAAAGCTTCTCCTTGCACTTCTTGCATTATCACCATAAGAAAGCACAATATATTTGCAAATGCCGCTCTCTAACAGCCCTATAGAATACAAAAGCCAGCTTCTGGTACAGTATGTTTCCTGGCTCAGTATCTGGGGGCGGATTCCAAGCTGCTCTGCCACTGTAAATGCCGTCACATCGTAATCTCCGCCAATAGCGTCAAAATGTCTGTAAAGAAGCAGGGCATCGACCTCTTCTTTGCCGATACCCGCGTCTTCTATGGCATTTTTTACAGCCTCAATGTGAAAGCTTACGGCTGTTCTGCCCTCCACCTTTCCCTGAGGCGTATATCCTATCCCTGCAATCGCAATCCTGTTTCTTAAATTCTCAAATGCCATCTGAAAGCTCCCTCCTACAGCCATACCTCGTCAAGAGGAGGCATGGTGCAATCATGATAATAGGCCAGCTTTGTCACATTCATCAAATGTCTGTAGGTCAGATTCTCAGAAATGGAATTATTGCCCCAGCTTCCGCAGCCCAGTGACATGGTAGGATTTAATCCATTAATATAATTTCCTCCGGAAGCCGCGCCGCCTGCCTGATTCACAACAAGGCGTCCTACCGGAAGCTCTTCTCCTACATATTCCGCCTTCTTCTCGTCCTCTGTGTATATGACAGAGGTATGGCCGGCGCCCTCCCATAAAAGATTCGACTTTGCCGCAGCCACTCCGTCTTCAAAGTTTTCATATGGAAACAGCTGAATAACCGGGCATAGCTTCTCCCGGCACAACCAGTTATCTCTTCCCAGTCCCCGGTTATTAAATATTAGAACTTCACTGTCCTCCGGCACCTCAAAGCCTAATTTTTCTGCCAGCACTGCCGGCTTCATTCCTACATACTGTGGATTAATGGCGCCGTTTTCTTTAAATAAAAGTCCGGCAAGCTTCTCCGCCTTATCCTCCGGAATGACTGCGGCTTTTGCGTTAACAAAGGCCTCAACCACTTTATCATAATCTTCTTTCGGGAAATGCAGCGCCTGCTCTCCCGTACATGGAATGCCATTGTCATAGGACCGGCTTGATACAACGGTAGACGCAACCTTGCCATAATCTTTATAATCATCCGCAATTACAACCTGGACATTTCCCTGTCCCACTCCAAATGACGGACGTCCGCTGGAATAGGCGGATTTCACCATAGCGTGCCCTCCAGTCGCCACAATGACGTCTGCTTTCTGCATCAGCTCCTTTGTCTTGTCCATACTGGGTTCTGTGATAACCTGGATCAGATTCTCCGGAGCCCCTGCCTCCTTCAGCGCCTCATTGATTAATTCTACTCCATGAATCGTCACATTTTTTGCACCTGGATGAGGAGAAACAATCATACTGTTTCTACATTTTATGATATTCATTCCGTTGCTTGCCACTGTGGAGGTAGGATTTGTACTGGGAGCAAGACATGCAATCACACCCAGAGGTTTTGCAAAAGTTACTACTTTGTTTATTGTGTCATTTTCTATAATCCCTACCGATTTTTTATCCTTAAGATAAAACCATGCCGCGGCAGTGGCTTTTTTCTGCTTGTATATTTTACTGTCAACTCTTCCAAAATGTGTTTCCTTTACTGCCTCTTCTGCCAGAAGCTCTGCGTTGTCGTAAATTGTTTTTCCTATAATTTTTACAAGCCTGTCCACCTGCTCCTGGGTATATTTTTCCACCTCTGCCTGAGCGGCCTTTGCTTTCTCAAGCATTTCGTCGATGACTGTTTTTTCTTCCATCACAACAAACCTCCTATTTTATTTCATCCTTATATACAATACAATTTTTAATGACATTTCCAGAATCATGTTCCAGAATTGCCTTTTCCAGATCCTCAAGCCTATACTCGTTCTGAATAAAATCATCCTCGCATATTACTTTCATTTTTAACAACTCCAGCGCTGTCATCACATGCTGCGGGGTTGTATGGAATACACCTTTTATAGTTATCTGGGAATAATGCAGAAGCGTTGCGTCTACGTGAAGCACGCTGCCGCTTTTTGTTCCTCCAAACAACAGAACAAAGCCTCCCTTTCTTGCCATACGGACACTTGTTTCCCAGATTCCGATAAGGCCCGTTGCCTCAATGACAACGTCCGCCCCTCTGCCCCCGTCTGTCATTTCCTTTAAAACAGAGACTGAATCCTCTGCACCGGACAAGTTAACAGCCTTCCATACTCCCAGTTTTTCTGCAGTCTTAAGGCGGTTCTCTTTTAAATCTGAAACAATAACCCTGGCGCCTCTTAAAACCGCAAGTCTTGCAAACATGAGTCCGATAGGGCCGGCGCCGTTTACAATTACCGTATCGCCCGGGTGAATCGGACAGTTATCAATTCCATAAACCGCACAGGAAAACGGCTCCATCAAGGAGGC
>CAOJQZ010000067.1 GCA_948441955.1 uncultured Lachnospiraceae bacterium
ATATTGTCCAGAGTATATTTTATAACTCACATGTATCTCCCTTCCTCCGCAAATTCTCATTTATCTGTCAAACCCTCTGAAAGCCCCATATTTTCAAGGCGTTCCGCTTGTCTAACGCTCAAACCTTATGTATCTGCCCTTGTTTGTGCCCTTACGAGCCGAAACAAGGGAATTTCTTTCATCCGAATACCAAAATGTTTTTTCGGCAGCTAATAAGTCCGCGGCGTTTAAGAGCGAAATACACCTTTCGCACAAACCCACGGTCTGTACTCAGGAGATTTCTCTCCTGCGAGAATTTACTGTATGGCGTTACCCATACACAGAGGCTTGTATAATATATTGAAAAGTCTTATAATCGCTCTATTCTTTGCTAATAAAATGTTTAGGACATTCTTCAAGATTATGAATTTCCATTTTTAAAAATTTAGGATATATGATTATATCTTCAATATTTTTCAGTGGCATCCAGCCTATTACAACATTGCTATTATCCTTATGGGGCAAAAATTCATCTTTATCTAGAATAATAGCTCCTTCACACAAATTAATCAAATAATAAAAGCAAATATTGTGTACTTTCTTTCCGTTCCATTCCCAAAAACACTCTTCTGTCCATAATAATCGTTCACATTTTACATCTGCACCGGTTTCTTCTTTGTACTCACGAATAAGTGCTTTTTCCGTGGTTTCTCCTATTTTGACATGCCCACCCGGTATCGCATATTCGCTTCCGTTTTTATCTCTTTGAACTACAATTTTATTGTTTTTAATTAGTATTCCTCCGACTCTCAAATCACAGATATTATTATCAATTTCAAATAGCCAGTCCATATTCAAATTCCTCCATATACAGAAATTAATTAATGTATGATAAATCACTCATTCGATTCATAAAACGTTTACCATCTCCGTTTTCAGACATAAAAGATACTCCTCCAGCGTAGCCAAATATATCTATAAAATTTAGTGCATCTACCTTCAACCCAAGAAACATTACATTAAAAACGCTTAATAAATCCCCATGTGATACGATAATTATATTTTCATTTTTACTTGTCATAATTTCATTAAAGAATGGAAATAGTCTGTTCCATTCTTCTCTTCGACTTTCAGCATCAGAAAACATCTTATCATCTACAGTCTTTTCTTGGATCTCAATATGATTCCGAAGCCATTGAACCGATTTCCCTACACATTTTCCTAAATTTCTTTCACGTAATTCTGTTCTTAGAATTGGCTCAATTTCCAAATAACTTCCAACAATTTCTGCTGTGTGTTTTGCTCTTAATAAGTCAGAAGAATACAATACAAACTCTTTATTTATCATTTCTTTTGATAATTTTCTGCCTATATTATTTGCCTGCTCAATTCCCAATTCTGATAAATCCCAATCAGTCCATGAACCGACCATGCCATTAGTGTGATGAATAGACTGTGTGTGTTGAATAGCAATTATATTTTTCATAACATTTCTCCTTTAAATATAAGCAATCTTGGCAAATATATTTGCGCATATGCCACCATTTCCTAATTGACACATTTTGTTATATCTTGTTATGTGATTTTTCTGCCCTTGCTTTTGCCCTTATGGGAAATTAGAGCAAGGATAAACTTATGTGAAACCGTATAAAGGGATAAGGGGAGCAGACTGCGATAAATCCTTTGTTTTCAACGCTTTTGAAGGATTTTATTGATAACCTACGGCGAGCAATAATCACTCATAAGACCGTGTGTTTCAAATTCCGATTTATCTGTCTGGTGATTTCATATCTTTATAAAAAATTTATTTCTAAAAAAATAGAGAAATCTCAATCAAAATTAAGATTTCTCATACTTTAAATCTAATGCGGAAGATGGGACTTGAACCCACACGAGCGCATTGCTCACAAGATCCTTAGTCTTGCTCGTCTGCCAGTTCCGACACTTCCGCAAAGGTTTTCTCAAACCGTCCGAAAATTATAATACTATACGCATTCCGAAATGTCAACACTAAATTCAAAAAATTTTAGTTGCTTTTTTACCCTTTTTTAGAATTACTCTTCGAATATATGTAAATGTTTTCTCCTCCCCGTCTCTTGCCAGCATCTTAAGAAGCTTATGCAGAAGCTTTGCCGTCTCAGGATGTATCATGTCTCCAAGATTTGCCGCTCCTTTTTCATAGTATTCCAGAGGATGTCTGTCTGTATAATTTTCCCCCTGATAGGTCTTGGAAGCTGCAATTCGATCCATGAACATTTCAACCACATATTTCACCGGCATTCTCTGTCCCACAATTCCTTTTTCAAGATTATTGCTGTAATCAATCCAATATTCATAATGATGCTTATTACGCCCTTTATGGTGCAGCCATGCTGAAGAATACCCCTTTACTTCTCTCTCCGCATTATTGGGGCTCCGTGTTCCCTGATAATACCTGCAGCCCACTAAAAATTCCGAAGGCGCATATTTGGAAAGATCATGGAGCAGTCCCTGTCTGTATAATCCCACCTTAAAGCAATGCTCCATAACCAGCTTTTTATGGTGATTAATCGTCTTTAAATGCTGAATCGCTTTCATAAAGCTTCGCCTCCTGCTCATTTTAGTAATTCCCGGACAAACACCCTTTCAGACAAAATAATATAAGAAGGTGTGCCGGATAAAATACATAGAAAAAATATTTTATCCTCGCCCCCCTTTTCCCATTGTAAAACGCGAGAAAAAAGGCTGCAAATATTCCATAGTTCTGTATCCTCTGCCATCCATATAAAAAATTCCATACTGCTCCTGCGCCCAAAGCCGCCTTTTTTCTTTCGCGAAGCACATAATATATAACGATAAGCAGTATTCCTCTTCCGCCGTAATCGGTACACAAAAATCCCGCCATATACATAACGAAAAACACTTCGCCGAGTTTAGGCAGAATCCCATTGCTTCTCTCAAGAAAGTACAGCAGCAGAACGCCCAAAAACAGTGTAAAAAACACATTCTGTCTCTCCTGAAACCATACTCTATCGTAAAACGCCAGATCATATGGTATCTCCGATATCAGTGCAAATATAAAAAGCCGCAACATATAACGTTTCACATCTCTTGTATGGAAAAAGCCTTCTACAATCAAAAAACAGAAAATTGGAAATGAAATTCTGCCGATAATCCGGAAGCCCATCTCATAAGGAAACAAAACCGCTCCCACATGATCTATCAGCATCGTAATAATCGCAATCCATTTTAACTGAAATGAATTAAGTCCCATAAAGCAAATTACCTTCCTGCAAGAAACAAAATCGTTCTTGGTCCGCATTTTATCCGGCGCTGCTCCTCCAAAAGCACTTCCTCAGATAGAATTCCTTCTTCTGTAGATGCCGCCAGATGCCATTTCTTCTTTCCCGAGAGAGCCGGAAGGGCAAACTCATGTTCCAGCCAGTGCATATTATATACGACGAAACAGTCGTTTCCACCTGCCAGTACTGCACTGTAGTATACTCCAAGCTGTCTGCTTGACACCTCTGTAGGCGCGCGCCAGGCCAGTTCTCCATGATAGGATACGTCCGGCACCCCGCAGCCTGCCAGATCTAGTCCCAAAGGCTCTTCTTTCGGCCGTAACACAGGATATTTCTTCCTTAATGCAATCAGCTTCTTTACAAAATCCAAAAGCTCTGTCTCCGTACGGCCGGTTCTCCAGTTTACCCATCCAGTCTTGTTATCCTGACAATAAACGTTATTGTTTCCCTCTTGGGAGTTTCCAAATTCATCTCCTGCAAGAATACAGGGGGTTCCCTGAGCCAGAAGAACCATAAAGAACGCATTTCTTATCTGCCCCTTTCTTAAACTTACAACCGCCTTTCTGCGGCTTGCTCCTTCTGCTCCGCAGTTCCAGCTATAGTTATAATCCGGACCGTCCTGATTATTTTC
The DNA here is from genome assembly GCA_948441955.1 of uncultured Lachnospiraceae bacterium. Taxonomy (GTDB): domain Bacteria; phylum Bacillota; class Clostridia; order Lachnospirales; family Lachnospiraceae; genus CAPEBR01. The sequence continues at coordinate 3,892 of CAOJQZ010000067.1, forward strand.
CCCGTTTCCTTCATTGTGCTTGCCGTCATAGGATACCAAATCATTCAGAGTAAATCCGGTATGAGTTGTGATATAATTAAAAATCCCCTCTTTTCTTGAATGATGTCGAAGCCAGTAAATCACATCATTCACCATGCCCTCGTCGCCTTTAAGAAAACGGCGCATCACATTCTGAAAGCCTTCCTGCTGCCTCATAATCTTTGTTTTCTTAAGCAGTGGATCCCCACAGATATTATCAAAAGGAACTTTGTATGGATTCAAAATAAACCCGTCAATATGATACTCCATCACATAATACCGCAGGCACTCCTCAAGCATAAGACCGGAGATTCCCTCTGAAAAGGGCATATGAAGCACAACCTCAACACCGGCCCTGTGACATGCTTTTACCATATCCTTAAGCCCGGTCACCCCGTCTGAATCTGCTGAGTAGGCGCTCTTGGGTGCAAAATAATATGCCTCCCCATAGCCCCAGTAATTCGTGCGGCTGCCTCTTTCTTCAAATTCCCATACCGGCATGCACTGGATCTGGTTAATTCCCAGCTCCTTCATATATGGAAGCTTTTCTACCACTCCCTGAAAGGTCCCCTTCTTCTTTGCTTTTGAAGAAACATCCTTTGTAAATCCACGGATATGAAGCGCATATGCAATCACCTCCTCATAAGGTATCTGAAGAGGCGCGTCTCCTTCCCAGTCATAAGTTCCGACATTTATCCTCCCTCTGACCTCATGAAGCTTTATATTCTTCGGCGATAACCACATTTCCCGTCCAGAAAATGCCTTTGCATAAGGATCCAGATATACTTTACCGTCTATTTCGTAATTATACTCATACTCTGAGATATCGAATTCTGTAAAAGCCGCCGCATGTATCTCGCCTATGACTTCCTCCACAGGATATACCCCATAAGGCTTCCTCTCACCTTTACGGTAAATAAGAAGCTTACATGTCTTCCCCTCAGGCACCGCCACTGCAAAATTCACTTTTCCCGCTCCTACCGTAACACCAAGCGGTAGCGCCTCTCCCTGTATCCTCTTCATGCTTAAGTCCTTTCCGATGTCTTACTGCCAGCCATCTGTTCCGTACATATCAACATTGTCTTTATTTATCATAAATACTTCTTCATATGTTTCACTTTCAAAAGGATTCCCCATCAAAATCTCTATCGCAAGCCGCGCCGCTGATTTTCCAAGATTAATAGGAGACTGCGCCGCAGTTCCTGCAATTTGTGTTTCCGGCTTCTTTAATTCCTTTTTAATATCCGGAGAACCGTCTACCCCATATATCAAAACATCTTTAAGTTCTGCCACATTAGCCGCTGTTTTTGCACCTACCGCCAGCTGATCATTTCCGCACATAATTGCAACAATATCCGGATTCTCCTTAAAAATTCTCTTTGATGCCGCAAGTGCACGCTCAAATTCTCCTCCTGTGTCCTCTCTCGCAACCACCTCAAAACCTTTCTCCGCAGTAGCAAGTATTTCCTCAAATCCTGTAATCCTTTCATTAATAGAATTCTGAGTGGGGCACTCCAGAATAGCCACCTTCCCGCCTTCCGGACAGCGCTCAATCAGGTCCTCACCGCAGATCGCCCCTGCGTTGTAATTATCTGAACCAATGTAGGCGTCCACATAACTCATCTCTTTCACCTGCGTATCCACGTTGATGATTTTCACGCCGGCATCCTTTAATTCCTCCAGGGCCGGTGTAATCTTCTCCCAGTTTACCGGGCTTAAAATAATCGCATGAATTCCTTCCTCTATCATTTCCTGAATCTGGGAGGCCTGCACGTCACAGTCGCTTCCCGGGTCCTTTGTAATAAGCTGGTACCCCTCCCCCTCAAGCGTCTCCCGAATTGCATGCTCAAGCGTGATAAAATAGGGATTCTCCATATCGATTCCTGAAAAGCCTACCACATAATTCTCTTCTGCTTCCTCCTCGGTGTCCTCCTTCGCCGCCGCATTATCCTCTGGTGTCCCTACCGTTTTTTTACATGCCGAAAGCGCAAGGATTAATACAATAATCACAGGCAATATTCCATACAATGCCCTCTTTCTCATAAAACTTCCTCCCTTTTGCGCGGTTTGATCTGCTATGATTTTATATTCTACAACATTTTTATACTTTTGGCTACTATCTCCTTGCTTTTTAGATGTACCTTTGGTACAGTTAAAGTATCTTGATATACATGAAAAGGAGACTGGCCTATGAGCGAATTAATGAACCACGCTGCCGGCGATGAGCTTATTACTGTTACTCTGACCCTGGATAATGATGAAATTGTAGACTGTGCCGTGCTTACTACATACAATGCCGGAGAAAGGGAATATATTGCTCTCCTTCCTCTGAATGATGAAGGTGAGCCCGACACCGGAGACGTTTACCTCTACCGATATAGAGAGGAAAATGGTGAACCTCTGCTTGAAAACATTGATGATGACGAAGAATATGAAATTGCCGCCGACGCATTTGACGCGTGGATGGACGAACAGGATTTTGAAGAATTAGACGCTGACGAATAACTCTCTTATAAAACGGGAAGGGCTTGTGCTTTTTCCGTTTTTTTCTTTCACATAGCTGATAATAAGCTTGTGCTTTGCCCTTGTCATGGCGACATAAAAAAGCCGCCTCTCCTCTTCTATCTCTTCTTCTGTCTGTGCTTTTTTATATGGAATCACCCCTTCATTTCCCTGGACAATAAAGACGATCTCATATTCCAGGCCTTTTGCTCCATGCATGGTGAGAAATGTAACTGCACGATCCGGTTTCCTATTTATCGTCCCTGCTTTCATCATGCATTTTGTCTTCTCAACATGAGAAAGCCATGTATCCAGAGTGCTTATATTTCCCGCCCTTTCTTGAATCTCATCGAGTATTTCTTTTATTTCATCATAGTTCAGCCCACGGTATGAGGCATATTCCTTCAGAAATTCATCATAACCAATGTACCTTCTTATATATTGAATGGCTGCATAAGGTGTTTTTCCCTTTATCATCTCCATATCCTGCTCAAACCGGCCGATCCGTTCCTGCATCCAGTCCTTGTCCCAGTAAAACCGCCGCAGTTCCTCATAAGATGCTTTTCCCTCCGCCATACTCTCTCTCGAAATATAGCGTTTCGGACGATTTGCAATTCTTATCATATCGCTTCTTGTATATCTTCCCAGAGAAAGTCTGAAATAGCATTCCATATCTGTACATGTAAAATGCTCATAAATATGCTCTACATGCTCTTTCATATAAAATGGAATCTGGCATTCTGCAAAGGTTTCCGACAATATTCTGGCATCCGGCGCCGTACGGTACAAAACTGCCATTTGTTCAGCCGGAACTCCCTGTTCTGTATATTCCCTGTATTTTTTTATAATATACCTGCTTTCCTCCAGGGAATCCTTTACTTCCTGAATATGTATTGTTTCTTCTGCTCTCTGACAGGTACGTATCTTTTTCTCATACCGGCATTTATTGTGTGAAATTACACGCGAGGCCCCATTTACAATATGCGCGGTAGAACGATAATTAATATTAAGAAAAATCTTTTCTGCTTCTGGGTAATCCTGCATAAACACATGCATAATTCCCGGTCTGGCCCCCCGGAATCCATAAATAGACTGATCGTCGTCTCCCACAACAAACAGATTATTCTCAGGCGCTGCAAGAAGACGGATAACATCATACTGTATCTGATTGATATCTTGAAATTCATCTACCAGAATGTACCGGAATTTTTGCTGCCACTTTTTAAGGAGATCCGGACGTTTTAGGAACAATTCCCGGCACAGAAGCAGCATATCCTCAAAATCAATCTTGTTTACTCTCCTCTTCTCTTCTTCATAACGGCAGAATAATTCTCTGAACGGCAACACTCCATATCTGGCAGATTCATATGTCTCTATATTAAAACCATTGTTTTTAACATTTCCTATCGCTTCTGAAAGGTCTTTAAGAAATTCCTTTTCCTCCGCTCCCTCCGGTATTTCCTTCCACTCCATCTCCGCTGCAGTCTGTTTTAGTAAATTATACTTTTCCTCTTCCAGAAGAAGATTAGACTGGTTCAGACCATACGCCCATTTAAGAATTCCGTAATATATTCCATGAAATGTCCCAAAGGTTACCGGCAGAACGGCAGAACCCATTACCCTTTGGAATCGTTGTTTCATTTCTTTTGCGGCATATTTCGTAAAGGTAATGACCAGAATTTCTTCTGGTCTTACCTTATACGTTTTAATCAAGTATTCTATTCTTTTTGCAATTGTAAGAGTTTTTCCCGAACCGGGACCTGCAAGGACCAGACATGGTCCATCCTTATGCGAAACAGCTTTATGCTGGGCTTCGTTCAGACTCATCTGTTTCCCCTTATTTACTCAGCTTATCAATTCCTGCCCTGATTCTTCTTATAGATTCCTCTTTTCCAAGAATTTCCATAATCTCCGTAGCGCCTCCAGGCGTATTCTGTTTACCGGACACTGCTGTCCTCACCGGCCACATAACAAACCCGGTTTTATACCCTTTCTTGTCTACATAATCCTTCAGCACTGCAAACAAGGCGTCATTGCTAAAGTCTTCCTGCGCTTCAAGAAGGGGGCAGATTTCCTTTAATACCTCCAGAGAGCTATGTTCATTCGTTTTCATTTTCTTATGGCAGAACATTGCTGTATCATATTCCGGAAGCTCCTCAAAGAAATCAATCTGATCTTTTATGTCAGGGAATACCTCTATCCTTGTCTTTACGAGAGCAGCTATCTTCCTAAGATCACAGGCCCTTGTAACAGTCTCCTTAATATAAGGCTCAGCCATGTTATAGAAACGTTCAAACTCCATTGCCTTTAAATATTCGCTGTTCATCCATCTAAGCTTTACGATATCAAATACTGCCGGCGATTTGCTCATATGACAATAATCAAATTCCCGGACAAGCTCCTGAAGTGAAAAAATTTCCTGATTACCGGCCGGACACCACCCAAGGAGAGCTACGTAGTTTACTACCGCCTCCGTCACAAATCCCTGGTCAATCAGATCTTCATAGGAGGAGTGGTCGCAGCGCTTGCTTAGTTTCTTATGATTTTCATCCGTAATAAGCGGACAGTGCACATAGGTAGGCACCTCCCACCCAAAAGCTTCATAAATCTTATTATACTTCGGCGCCGATGACAAATATTCATTTCCACGCACCACATGGGTAATACCCATAAGGTGATCATCAATTACATTTGCAAAATTATACGTCGGATACCCGTCCGATTTTATAAGAATCAGATCCTCCAGCTCCTCATTGGGCACAGTAATATCGCCGTAAATATCATCCTTAAAGGTTGTTGTGCCTTCCACCGGCATGTTAAACCGAATTACATACGGCTTTCCTTCTGCCAGATTTGCCTCAATCTCCTCTTTCCCAAGGCCAAGGCAGTGCTTATCATAAACTACAATCTCTGTTCCCCCATCCTCCGAAACACTGCTTTTTAAAGATGCAAGCCGCTCCTTGTCACAAAAACAATAGTAGGCATCCCCCTGGTCTATCAACTGCTTTGCATACTTAAGATACAGGCCTGACGCATTTCGCTCACTTTGTACATAGGGGCCGACGCCTCCATCCTTATCAGGACCCTCGTCATGGACAAGTCCTGTTTCCTCAAGGGTATGATAAATGATCTCAAGCGCCCCCTCCACAAAACGCTCCTGATCCGTATCCTCAATCCGAAGCATAAAGTCGCCGCCCTCATGCTTTGCAATCAGATAGGCGTAAAGAGCCGTTCTCAAATTACCCACATGCATCCTTCCAGTGGGACTCGGAGCAAATCTCGTTCTTACTTTACTCATTGTTTCTCTCCTCATATTTCTCATAATTTATCTCGTATTTTGCTATTATAGCATACCTGATTCAAATCCTTCAACCTTTTCCGTATCCAGATTTTTTTTCAGATAAATCATATCTATGAGCCTTACGCCATCCTCATAGATCGGCTCTTTATAATTATCTACAAAAAAGCCGGCTGCAATATGTGAATTAACAAACCCGCAGGACTTATAAAAATCCAGCGTTTTCCTGCTGTCCCCCGTCCCTACATACATCATTTCATACTGTCCGCTGTAATGCCGGCAAATATAGCCAATCATATATTTTCCATACCCCTGTCTCTGATATTTTAAAGCCGTGGCAATATTCTTAAGCTCACATGCCCCGTTACCGGAAGGTGCTACAACACATACCGTTAACACATCTCCATTCTTACTCAGAACAAACAGCTCTCCCTCATCCAGATAACGGTCTATCATGTCCTCCTGAGGATCTGCCATAAGGAGCATATCCATGTAGTCCCTTTTATTTTCTGTAATCTGCTTTATTTCCATCTTGCCCTCCTCCTAAATACTTATATATGGTTTTTACGTCCCGGCGGGTATGCCGCTTCTGTCCCGTCACTATGATATAAAATACCATATTCACTATAATACGCGGGATTCCCCTCCTCAACCTCAAAATACATGAGATTACTTAAGCCATCAAAAACATCTGGTGCAATATATGTAATATTGGCCGGAATAAATATCTCCGTGATGCTTTCCTCAAATCCTGCAAAAGCGTCGCTTTCAATACCTATACAGCCGTCAAAGTCAGGAATACGCAGAAGACCTTCTATAATCGCATCTTCACCTCCGGTACAGCCCGTTATATATCCATAATCATTCGCCGTGAATCCCGGATATTCCTTCCAGCCCGCATAGATATTGTTTACTTTTGTTCCTGTAGTTATTTTTGAAAATGGTACGGTGCATTCCTGATCCACATACCATCCGTCAAACAGCTTCCCCATCCTCTGGGGACATAGCAAGATATCTATTGTAAACATGTCTGCTTCAACGGAAATTTCCGAAAGCTCCGGCTCGCCTCCATTTCCGTGAACATACACCTTAAGTACAATCGGAGCTGCCGGCTCGCTTTTTGTCGATGTACTTAAGTTTTCATTGTTTTCCTCTTTTATTACGCTGTCCGGGGCTGCCTGGAAATCCGTTATCTTCTCTGTCCCTTCATACTCATCCTCCGCTTCATCTGGCAGCGTCCCTATTGATATCAGAGGCATTTCTCCCTCTGTAATTCCTGCCATCCCTATTTGCGGCGTCACCTTATTTATAGAGCATGGAAACTTTCTATCCGGAATCTCCGCCCTTCTTCTGACAGAATCCTTTGTCTGTACGCATCCTCCTGTGATTTCTGCCTCTTTCATTCTATTTCTATACTCCGTACTGGAAGTCTGTGCAAATATTCCCAGTACAAACACACATATTACGACCACAATACTCCTTAATAATATTTCTTTTGGCAGATTTTCTTCAAACACCGGTATCTGTAATCTCAAAATTTCCTCCATTATCATTTCCACCTTTCGTTTTTCTCTATTATAAATTCTCTGCCTTTTGTCTGCAAAAAAAGAAAGTGGCATTACGGCACAACCGCCGAATGCCACCTTCAGGTGTTAGTTCACATAACCAGCCTTTTTAAGCTCTTCCTCCGCTTTCGCAAGATTTGCCTCTGACACACGGACAATCGGACCTGTACATCCCATTCCGCTCTCTGCATAGATATTAATCTTCCAGAGCGCTTTTACTGCATCCTCTAAGTCCATGACCTCAATTCCTGCAATCTGTGCGGTTACGATTTCCTTCGGAGGCTCCTTTACCTCCTCGGCCGCTCCCGCCGGCTTCTGTGAAGCCTTCAGTGCGTCTAAGATTTCCTTTAATCCTGCCTTCTTTGCAGCAGCAAATTCTTCCTTCGCCGCCTCAAATACCTTTCCTCTTACAAGCTGTCCTGCGTAGCGGATTGCATTTGCAATAACCGGCGCGCCGCTTGCTCTTGAAACAATCATAACAAGCTGCTCATAACCCTCTCCGATTCCCGGGCCGTAGCCAAATCCTGTTGCTTCAAAGCTTCCTCCTGTATGAAAGGAGGAGAGCATCTTCACAAGAATATTTCCAGTAAGGGAATCTGTTACCATAATATCAGGAGATGCCTGCAGTACGTCGTTTCCTCTCATGACACATCCGCCGTCAGCCCTTCCTGATTCTGCAAATGTGATATCATATCCCTGTTCCTTTAACTGCTTTAATGCCTTCTCTGTCTGGCGTGCCCCGTCAACATTCAGGATACCTACGCTTGGATGGGCATTTCCGCACGCCTTTGCAGTAATGATTCCATAAATCGCATTTTTAATCATGCCTTCAATACGGTCTGTGCTGGAGGTACCGGTTGTATTCGCAATAAACATTTCTTTTGCAGCTGCCGGAGTTACACAGCGTCCCACGGTAGATACTCCAATGGGGAAGGGGAAGTGCATGGTTACTGCTGCGTCAACCTCGCCGTTTTTCAGCATCTCCTCCATACGGTCATGACCTTCCTCGTCATTTGCCACTTTGACCGTGGTAACGCCCTCTGCCTCCAGAGTTCCGATGTAATATACGTCGATTCCGTCCTTCGCCGCCTCTACGGCTGCTTTCATGGAATTTTCCTCTCCATGCTCACTGCCCATACCAGTAAGAGCTACTTTCGGTCTTTTCCCAAAGCTTCCTGTCTCAAGACCCTGCGCCATCTCCATGAAGGTATCGGCAATCATTCTTTCAATATTATTTGCCATTGTAACCGTCCCCCTTACTCTGCCATCAGGGAAGCAGCGAAATCTTTCATAGCCTTTGCGATTAATCCTTTTACCTCTTCCTC
>CAOJQZ010000068.1 GCA_948441955.1 uncultured Lachnospiraceae bacterium
ACCATATTAAGGAGGCCCTTTCTATGAAAAAAGTTGAACGTTATTTTTATCCTGCTGTTTTCACTTATGAACCTGGTCAGGAGATCGCTGTTGATTTTCCTGATTTAAAATGCGCTACAAGCGGTATGAACGATGATGATGCACTATTGTCCGCAAGAGAACTCCTCGGATGTGTTCTCAACGGCTTAGAGGAGGACGGGGAAGAGATCCCCTCACCTACCCCTTTGTCAGAAGTGAACACACAGCCTAATGAGCGTGCTGTGTTGGTTGATATTTATATGCCATCTGTTCGTCAGGCTCACATTAACCGCTCTGTAAACCGCACTGTAACGCTTCCTGCATGGCTTAACGCGGCCGCACTGGAACGTAATATCAATTTTTCACAAGTCCTTCAGGATGCTTTGAAAGCGCAGCTCCATCTTGGATAAAAGAGGCTTCATGCCTCTTTTTCCATGTTATTTCCTGCTGCCGTTCTTCCTCATTATATATTCATCTGCCGTCATCCGCGACGGCCAGTTCTCATCATCCCAGTGAGAAATTATGTCTGCAATGATTTCCTCATCTTTTTCTTCCTGTATCTGCATTCGTATCACCTCCTTGCCCTGCTGCCATCCCTAAGCCTTTTTACCTTCACATGTTGCGAAATGGGATATGTAGCCTATCCCGTCAGCGTTGTCATCATAAACCCTGTCTGCTGATATGACGGCTCCGTCTGTGGTTATGATTGTGTCCTTTCCTTTTCCTTCTTTCGGGATACGGTATCCTATCATTTCCGGGTTACAGGGCATGTTCTTTCCTGATTTCATTTTAATCCAGAGTATTCTTTTGCCACAATATTTACATGTTCCGAAGTTTGCAAAGTTTGCTTTCATATGTTCTCTCCTTAAAAAAATTTCTACTCTTCTGTCTCTACAACTCCAAATCTTCTTTTACATGAATCACATGTTACAGTACCATCATAATGTCCTGTGTATACTTTTTCACCGCAGAATGGACAGTAGTCTATCTCATCCGCATCTGTAATTCCTCCTATATATCCGTACATCTTTTTAACCTCCACTTAATTATAATTTTAATTTCATTTGTCTTACCGGTTCGAAATTCATCCACAAATCTATGATCCATTTTGCTATAGACCATTTGCTTCCTGGGTGTTTTAATATTGCTTTCATTCAACCACCGCCCATATACTCACCGATTTCATTCAATACCACCGGATTTGACAATTTCAATAGCTTCAATCATCGCTCTGTTATAATCGACATTAGAGGATTCTCTTATATATTCCTCCATCTGCTCCACAACCTTATCCACGTCATAGGCAGTAGGCGTATCAGAAAAGCATTCCATGACTGCAATCTGTTTTGCATTTAATCCAAGAAGAAAAGCATTAAGTTCAGCATCTGTTTGATATTTAGGAATATTGCACTCTTTATTGCATATCTTTTTGCTTAACGCACTTCTGCTAATCAAATCGTCACTCATTCTTCTCCTTTCCCCTCCGGCGCACGGCCGGAGGCCCTGTATGGTTAACTGGTTCCCTGTGATACAACCAGATGGTGCTTTTATACTGTAGAACCTACATCCTCTAATCCATATTCCCTTTTCCTGCGTTTGCAGTCTTCCAGCATGCTTTCCAGAAGTTCTACTTCTTCACCGCTTAAATAGATATAGTATTTCTCAAGCATTTTTAAGGCATGGAGACGCCTGGTGTTCTCTTTTTCCTCTTCATTTGTGTCGGTGTCCGACACATTTTCTTTTTTCTGCTCAGCTATGCCCCGTTTCGCCTTTTTCTCTTCTACCATTTCGCGGATTTCCTGCGCTTTTACATCCTCGCCTGCTGCCATCCGGCCGGCAATCTCCTTCTGGCTCTCCTCCGGAAGCCGGCTTGCTTCTGCCGCCGCGGTAATGCCGATCCTGCCCTCCTGGAACTGCTCCTTGATCTCGGGCGCAGCATTCTTGTGAATCCTTCCATAGTCCCCTATGACGGCCGGGGAAGTCCCCATAATGCGCGCTACGTAGTCACGGACGCGCTCCCCGTGCTCTAAAATCAGGAGTTTTTCCTTCTGCGCTGCTTTTAACGCGCTTTTCCACTCTTCTGCCTCCATCATTTTGTCGTAATCCGTGTAATGACGGTTGAAGGTATTTCCGATTAATACGTGAATCCGAAATTCTGCTTCTGACATGTCTTTACATCTGCAGTCTACAATACGGAATTTCTCTTCGCCCCCTTTTACAAGCAGTTCAATCGCGGCCCTTCTTCTATGACCACTTGCAAGACAGTACTCTCCGTTTACGCGGCCGAGGATAAGAGGCTCGTGAAGGCCTCCGGCCAGCTCAATGCCTGTTGCCAGCTCTTCGATATCATCCATGCTGTATTTGTTGTGAGCGGTTACTTTAATTTTTTTATAGTCTATCCGCAAAGGCTCAAAATCCTTTTCTACCGTTTCTAGTCCCTCTCCGGCCGTTACCGCGTTCATAATGCTTTTAATATTAAATCCCATTTTCTATCTCCTGTAATTCTTTAACAAATTTTCTGTATGTGACTGCTGCTGCGCTGCGCGGGCTGTATTTTTCTAAAGGCTCTTTATAATACGTTGCCGCCACTGCCTTTTCTGAATGCCGGATCCTTGTATCAAAAACCTTATACGGACAATTTTCCCGGAGCCATTTTTCTGCCATTTCGTTTTCGATTGATTTTTTATAATTCGTCAGAAGAATACCGGCTATCTTTAATTTCTGATTCAGCGTGTGAAGGGCCTCTATCTGCCTTGTAATGACTTCCACGCCGTCCAGGGCCCAATTGTCTAGGGTGACTGGTATAATGACCTCATCAGAGGCGCACAGCGCGTTAATTGTACACATGAGGATTGCCGGAGGATTATCTATGATGCAGTAATCATAGTCTGCTGCCTTCTTTTCTAAAAATGCTGCCAGACGGTTATCCTGTCTCTCCATGCTGCTTCGCACTTGATTATCTGCTTCTAAAAGCGTCATATTTGCATCAATCAGATTAACTCCTTCCAGTACCTTCCATATGTTTGACGGTTCTTTATTTATCAAGATTTCCGCGCTTCCGCATAAAGTGTTTTCATCGTATGCGCCAAAAAACTGACTTGTATTCCCCTGCGGATCGTTGTCTATCAGCAGAACCCTCTTTTTATGCTTCATTGCCAGCAGGGCGGCCGTGTTGATGGCTGTTGTGCTTTTTGCGCATCCGCCTTTTAAATTGATGATAGATATTGTTTTCATAATTTTCCCTTTCTTTGTGCTCTCTTTATTTAGGAAAATCAAGGATTTAGTCCTCTTCTAAGTAATTTCTTCCTGTCAGGCTCATGAACTGCTGCCGGATATGGGTCCTTTCATAGACTTCCTGACATTCCCTCTGCAGGAATCTCCTATTTTCCTGATTGTTATGTACTGCCTCAGGCCCGTCTATGTGATGCGGTAAGCAAAGATATACTTTAAACCCTTCTGCCTCGGATATGGACCTTAAGGGGCCTCCGTAAATATGATGCTCCTGGGTGACTGCGTGGATGCGGTAATTCCCCTCAAGCCTCATGCACAGATAGCAGGTGCCGTCTTTACAGTGAAGGATGCTTCTCTTATGCTGTTTTCTTTTTTTCTTCCGCAGTTTTTTAGGGAATATTAACCCGTAATCTTTTGCCATGAATATCCTTTCTATTTAGGGAATCCTAAATCTACACCCTTTTTGTACTCTTTATAAATTGGTTTCGGATTTCTCTGCCTTCATTTTCGTTACCAGCCAGTCCGAGTATTTATGTTTTCCCGGTATCATGCGGACCAACTGGCCCCTTGTAAGCTTGAAGAGGGTTTCCCACTCCTCCCGGTTTTCTACCTCGCTGTTTTTACTTGTCCTCCAATCGTTTGCGGCCCACTTGTCCATGCTTGAGGAAAACATATTGCAGAGGAACCTGTCTTCTGTGTATATGTGGACGATACAGGACTGGTTCAGTCTCTTCATTGCCTGATTGACTGCTGTTAAGGCTGCCTGGTGAAGGGTTCCTTCGATTTTGCCGGTCTCTTCTTTTTTATGAAGCTTTCCTGATTGTGTCCTGCACTCTATGAGGTATCCGTAGGATCTGTTAAGGGTCCTGGGGCTTATGCTGTCCGTCTGTATGAATATGTTTACTTCCCACATCTTTTGTCTCCAATCTTTTCAGCAATTTTTTATTTTCTTCCTTAAGGTTCTCCACAGCGTACCAAATAGCTATGTATAAAAGTTGTCCGTTGCTTCGGTGCTCTTCTTTGCTTTCCTCTCCCAGCGCTATCATGGCTCTCTGGTTTTCTGTTTCTACTTTCCTCAGCTCTTCAAGCTCCTCAAGCAGTACGCTTACCCCGCTCTCTGTTAATCCTAATCTCTGCATTTTAAATCCTCCTGTGTATCTGTACGATTGTATAGTACATGAATTCATATCCGTCTTCCGTAATGCCTTCCCTTACACTGTCTTTATCCAGGTACCAGCCGGCCGGTACTTTGATGTCTTTGCGGAAGCGGCCGCTTCCTATGACTTTTTTCTTCGGTTCCGGACGGATCAGATTTCGGCTGCAATTATAAGCTTTCCCCTGTATTTTCTCTGAAGTCCTTCTTGTTTTTTGATAGTATTTGATGAAATACTCTGCAAGCTTCCGGTACTGCCCGGAGGCATCCAGCCTCGTTGTGTGGACGAATCCGTAATTCCATAATTTTTCTATTTTTCTGACGTCAATATCATTGATTACCATGTGGATATGTGCGGCGCCTCTTTCTCCTACTTCCGCAACCTCTACGTATTTCAGCTCCCGGCTTTCTTTTTTATATGTTTTTCTCATTTTTTTTAGTAGCTCTTTTATGTGGCCCCTAAGGGTGTCTGCATCCGGCCGGTCTTCTTTTCGGTATGTGAAGGTAACGTACCTGCTTGTATTGTCAAAATTAGCATTTAGTATGTATGTGAGTTTACGGACCAGGTTCCGATCGTTGATGATCTGCTGCTTTTCGGTAGTCTTTTTTGTTTTAGGCTGCCTTGTTTCTTTTCTTTGACGGTATCTCTTTGTGTAGTACTTACATATTTCTTTCGTCCTTCCCGCCCTGCATACACTTCTTATGTACGGCATCAGTGTTTCTCCTTTAGGTTCTAAAGATAATAAACTTATCAAGTTTGAAAGGGGCTAAAAGCCCCTGTTTTTCTTGACTTCCCGCCTCACCAATGCTATACTAAAGACGTAGGTTACATTGGTGGCGGGAAGTCACTTAGCGCATTCGCTGCAACGAATGCGCTTATTTTTTACCCGAGTGCATAACGTCCTCCAAGACCGATCCCTAAGGCAATTCCGCCTAATAATATCTGCTTTACTCCTTCTCTTGGCGGCATTTCGTAGGCTAATCCTCCCAGGGCTCCCGCTACGGAAGCAATGCCTGAAGCAATTAAGAACGTGAATAATAGGATTAATGCTGTCCTTATCCTTTTGGCCTGTTTTCTTCTTTTCAGCCTTTTACGCAATAGCGGCGATTTCTGCATCATGGTGTTCCCTCGCTTTCTCCTCCGCTTCTTCTATGGTTCCCCCTGTAGTCCACATTTCCCCATCTATGTATCTTATAATCCAGTTTTGTGCAATTGGGTTCTTCATGCTTGTCCACCTCCTTACCGCCTCAGGCGGTTTTATCCTCTTCTTTACGTTCAATCGTGTATGTAATCTCTGCTTCCTCCTGTTCACTTATTAATGAGATCAGGACTGCGAAAACCTTAGGCATATCTAATCCTCTGAAATCTGCATCCATATATTGCACCACGCTCCTTTTTCATTAGTTATATTTATGAATCATGGTTTGTACTTGTTTCTATATTTCTTCCTGTCTTACACTAAATGCTTCGTATTGTGTGCCCCTAATTCAAAATATGGACACGTATCATCTGGTTTCGGCCTTCGTTTCCTGCCCTCTTTTATCGGTACTCCACATGTACAATGTCCTGCGTAGATTGGGACATATGGTAGCGTATGTGCTGCACCACCCTTGATATAATGCTGGATATAATTCTTGCAGTATTGGCAGCTCTTTGGTTTCTGGATTTCATTGTGTTCCATCTTCTCCTTCAGTTCTTCCAGTGCCTCTCTTAAGATACGGTTCTCGTTTTCAATTTTATGAATCTCCTGTGCTAGCATTTGCTTTTTCCTCCTCACTCGTGATAAAATTAGATATTAAAATGTTTTTTTACTAACACGACATTTTTGTTCATGTCTATACTATACATGACATTTTTGTTCGTGCCAAGGAGGAATTATGCAATTCAACGAACGTCTCAAACTATTAAGAATGCAATCAGACTTAATGCAAAAGGAAATCGCTCAAATCCTTGGAGTATCCGTGAGAACTTTTCAAGGCTGGGAAACAGCACGTACTGAACCAAATATAGAAAAGTTGATTCAACTTGCTGATTTATTTCATGTTACTGTTGATTTTCTTGTTGGACATGATTCTCTCGAAGAATCCTCTGGTGAACATTGAATAAATCTTCTAATTTATCCCAATGTTCAATTTTTCCCATCCGTTGCCCTGCTTCTATGTATTGAAAGGCTCTTTCTGTCATGCCAAGATACTCTGCAACCTCTTTCTGTGTCATGACTGCCTTCTGGCGGGCTTCTTTTAGGTTTCTCCGCATCTTACACCACCTTCTTCTTTTCTTGTCCTTACTTCCAGTATTTGGTATAATCTTCTTATCAAATGATGAAAGGAAAATTTTATGAAGCTAATAATACTTGTGTTATTTCTAATTTTTATTAAATTATCAATAAATTCATTTAGATTTATAAAAGCGAAAATGCTTTATAAAAAATTCAAATCCGGAAAAGACATTACTTCATACATTCCTGAAATAGACATTATTTTCAAAAATGCCGACACATCATATTCAACAACCTATGATCAAAGAAAACACGGCTATTTAGAACGAAGTGTCAGAGATGTTGCATATCTTTCTGACAGAAAAGAATATTTTTATGAGGTTGATAAAGTATTTCAACTTACTATTGGGGTGTATAGAATGAGAATAAAAAATTCAATTAATCCTTTTTATTGGATTTTTCTTCCAATAAACCTTTTGTATATTCACAACATAAATATTCCTTTTCTGTTAAAAGTAATGGTTAATCTAGCATATTGGGTTGTAGGTTTTCTGGCCTCTTATCACCTGAATGCTTTTCTTGATTTTGCATATTTGAAGTACTTTCAAGCAATATTGCCGCAGATTCTGTGAGAAATCTCCTTATAGAGTCTCGCTCTATTGTTTGTGATTTCGTCCGCAGTCGTAATGTTTCATCAAACATTGCCTGACATAAAATAGACACAGCATCGTCTTTTGTATAATTTAGTACCATTCCTTCACTCTCCATCTCACACCACCTCCTTCTCTTCTTGTTCTTGTTTCCAATATTTGGTATAATCTTCTTATCAAATGATGAAAGGAATGATTATCTTGATCACCAAACTTCCTATTTCTCAAGAAACAGCTGACAAGCTCTATGATGATGGATTTCATCAGTTTACTTCTGAATCTGGAAAACTTCTTGGACGAGTTCCAAGACTTATTAACGCTGCTCTTGCTCCACTGGACAAATGGATTCTAAACCGCGAATATTCCGTTATTGAAACAAAAAAGCTTCTGGAAGAAAAACTCCAAAATGTAAAACCGGAAAATATAGTATCCCCAGAGCCTTACGTAGCAGTTCCGACCCTGCAAGCAATTTCTTATTCCATGAATAGTAATGAGTTGAGAAATATGTATGCAAACTTGTTAGCAAAATCAATGACCACTACTTCAAAGGATTCTGTGCATCCTGCATTTGTAGAAACTATAAAACATCTATCTCCTATTGACGCTAAAGTCTTTGCTGAGATTTTCTTAACATCATACAAAGGGGTCATTGACTTAATTGAGGGATATAACTATACTCCCGAAATTGATATGTACGAAAGTTATGAGCTACTTGAAACAAATATATCCGGCTTAAAAATTAGCAACCATCTTTTACAAAGTGCATCATTTAATCTTTTAGAGGGCTTAAACCTTATACAAATTACCGATTCTCCCTTAACTGATGAATATGCCTATAGCAGAATCCATCTATCAAATGAATATAAGGACTTGTTCAAAAAATATTCTGACAAACAAAATATATCCGAACTACAAAAAAGTTTTCTTATTACAGATTTTGGAAAGCTCTTTTTCAAAATCTGCCTTGATGATTCAATTCCTGCGTAATCTCCTTTAATATTTCTGCTTTCACTTCATAAATGCAGGAAGAAAAATTGCTGCTAATTTCTTTTAAGGCTTTTTGGTAACTCTCATTTTCACTTTTATGTTGCTTTAGATGCTGTTGCATTACTTCTTGCTGACCTCGACATTGCCCTTCAAGGTCAGCAACTTTCTTATTCAATAATTCCCACTTTTTTCTACTTACCCACACCTCACACCACCTCCTTCCCTTCTTGTCCTTATTTTCAGTATTTGGTATAATTCTCCTAACAAATGAAAGGAGAATACTAATGGAATTAATCCAGCATTTCATATCTGACCGTGGAACCGTATTTCAAGTTTTTGTTTATGGCCTTGTAATCGCTTACGGATACCATATTTTCATAAACCTCTTTCAGCTATTCCAAATATGGAAAGGAATGAGCCGATTAAAACGGTTTATCTACGGGAATAGAAACCATTTTTATCGATTGAAACGTCAAATGTTATTAAGTTATTTCCCCATCATTTCAAGATACTTAGGTAGTTACTCAGACAATTTGACTTATAACGATAGCTATTATCAACTTCGCGAAAAAGCTATTACAATGTATAAATCCATGTTATCTATCAGAGATTACCAAAAACACGAATTGCGAGGGTCATTCAATCCTATACTTGGTATTAAAACTTTTGTAACCTTTCCAATAGTTATCCTCTCATGGTTTGGAATAAGACCAAAAAGCAAAAATTCTTTTTTAATTAGTGCTATCGGATGGATAATTGCCTATATATTGGGGATGTTTGAGCCAGAAATTAAAGGATTAATCATCACGCTCTTTAAAAACCTCGTTTAAACACAAAAACAAAAGCATAAATGTTGTTCCCCACTCAACTCGGCTACTATATTCAATAGATGGAGCCAGTTCCAATATATGACTGCCTAAAAAAGCAAGTATCGTTGCCGCTCTGATTTTATTTTGTTTCGTTTACACCACCTCCTTCTCTTATTTTTGCATTATGCAACTTCCCCTGTAAAAAAAATAAACCGCAAAATCTTCAGGTTTAATATGCAATAAAGCTGAAAGCTTTTCAGCCTCATTCAAATCCATAGGACGAATATTATTTATTTTCTGATTAACAGTAGGTTGTGCAAGTCCTAATGAATTAGCAACATCTTTTTGGGTTATCTGCAATTCGGCCATTCTACCTTTAATTTTGTTTGTGTTAATCAAATTAATTTCCTCCTTTCGTTTCCTCAATAGTAGCACTGTGCAACAAATATGTCAATAGCTTTATGCAACTTTTTTTAACTATTTTTTACTTATCTATTGCATTGTGCGATATTGTGTATTATAATGCTACCAACAGAGAGGTGACTGAATATGACAAATGCAGAAATAGGAAATAGAATAAAATATGCCCGTGACTTAAAAGATGCTACCTTAGAGGATGTCGCCAGGAAAGTAGGGGTCGCAAAATCTACTATACAACGTTATGAAGCTGGAAAGATTTCTGCTATAAAGATTCCCGTTGTTGATGCAATTGCAATGGCCTTAAATGTTAATCCCGCTTGGATTGTCGGGAAATCTGATGATATGGAGCTCCCATCACAGAAGATTCCAAAAATCCTCCAATATTACGAAACACTTAATGACATAGGTAAACATGAAGCCACAAAGCGTGTTGAAGAACTTACATACATTCCACAGTATGTGAAAGAAAATACTGAAGATTATCTCAAGGTAAATGCCGCACATGCCCGTACAGACATAGATATCCCCGAGGATGCAGACATTTCCGAAGATGATATTATGGATGATGAAAATTTCTAAAAGCATGGAGGTACTTAGCTATGACTTATGATGAACTATTAGAAAAAGCCGAAGCCAAAGGACTAACTGTCAAAGAAAAATCTTTACAATATAATAACGGAAGAATTAAAGGAGACCGGATTGCAATCCGTCAGAGCATGGCTACCAATGAAAAGGCCTGTGTCCTTGCTGAAGAGCTCGGTCATTATGAAACCTCTGTAGGCAATATTATAGATATGTCCAATCCGCAGAACCGTAAGCAGGAGCGTCAGGCAAGATTCTGGGCGTATAATAAGCAGATTGGACTATGCGGCCTGATACAGGCGTATGAGCACGGATGCTCCGCCAAGCATGAAATCGCAGAATACCTGAATGTAACAGAAGAATTTCTTCAGGATGCCGTAGATTGCTATTCTGATAAATACGGTATAATGCGTGAAATGGATAATTATGTTATTTACTTTGTGCCTAATTTAGCTATTATGAAATTGATATAACTGCTTCGGCATTTATATATTAGAAAAAGGAGTATAATAGTACATGTCAACAACCGAAAAACTATATCTGTTATAGGATTGTAGGAGTTTTAATATTAAAAATATATGTGGAGGTGCATTATGGAATATGTTGTAAACTTTACATGGGATAATGATGCTGATGTGTGGATTGCAACAAGTGACGATATCCCGGGGCTTGTTTTGGAATCAGGCTCTTTTGACGCACTATTGGAACGTACTCGTTTTGCCATTCCGGAACTTCTTGCATTAAATTCTTCTGAAGCAAAACCGCTCTCTCTGACCTTTATTTCAAAGCGTCAGGAAAGGATGGTTTTATAGATGGCTGAGTATGAAAAGAAGATAAGAAAAATGCTTTCCCAAAATGGATGTTACTTTCAGCGCCGCGGAAAAGGGAGTATTTGGAACAGGCAGAGCTTAAATAGCTCTACAGCTAAAAAATTGAAGGTTTCTATATGAATAAATTATTGTATATAAATATAATTTTAAGATTGACACCGGGAATGTAACATGTTATGATTTGTTTACTTAAAGGAATTTTTTTTCTATAAGTGCATATAATATTTTGGAACGTACTCGGGTGTCCTTCGGGCCCCGGGTCTTTTATTTTACAGGTGATAATTATGGATGAAAAAGTTTTTAGAACTCTTGATGAACTCGTGGACATATTAATAGCACGCGGTATTGATATTCCAGACTCTTCTGAAAGAGATTACGCGAAAAGAGTTTTGGAAAAGAATGGGTATTACAATCTTATTAATGGATATAATAAATTGTTCCTAGATAAAACTAGTGATACTATACGATATCGCCCAGGAACTACCTTGCATGAAATCAATGCGCTTTATCAGTTTGACCGTGTTCTTCGTAATATTTTTTTCAGATATATATTAGAGGCAGAGACACATATTAAAAGCCTTATTTCTTATTATTTTTCCGAAGTGCATGGGCATAAGAACTATTTGATATATACGAATTTCAATACATCCTTACGAGATTCAGAGGCTAAAATTACTAATCTCATTGCTGAAATACAACGCCAAACTGCAAACAGGGCTTCTGACCCCAGTATACAACATTATCTACAACAACATGGTTATATCCCGTTATGGGTAATTAATAATATTCTAACGCTCGGAACAATCAGTAAATTTTACAGCTTAATGCTGCCATCAGAACGGCAGAATGTTTCAAGACATTTTCAAATAATGGATAATGAGCTTGAAAATGCACTTTTATATGTATCCGTTGTCAGAAATTTCTGTGCACATGGAAATAGATTATATTGTTTTAGAACTAAAAATCCACTAATGAATACTATATATCACCTTTATTTAAAAATACTACAAAATAATAACGGTGAATATTTGCAAGGAAAACGTGATTTATTTGCTTGTGTAATAGCTTTAAAACGGTTATTGTCTAAAAATGATTATAAAAGAATGAGCAAGGAACTTTTCCGTGCAATAGGGACGCTAGATAAAAAACTTCAACTATTAACCTATGATGAAGTTCTTGCTGAGATGGGATTTCCTTCAAACTGGCGAGAATTAAATACTTACTAAGGAATGCCTTTTATTGTTATATAAAAAATCGCTCCTGTTGGCGCAGGAATAATTCAAATTAATATTACATTTTAAAGCACCTATAAGTTATCATAATTAAACAGAAAACATATACCGTAATTAAATGGGTGTGTAAGCCTGTAATAGTGTGCGTTAGTTCTTAGCATAAGTTGCCTATGTGGTAACTACTATTATAGCAGCACCCATTTCTTTATTTTAAAGAATCATTAATTATGAAATGTACGAGTTGTAAAAGCGGAACTATGGAGGAAATGAAAACAACATATTTTGCATCATTAAAAATTACAAGGGAGGATGATAGGAGTGTCAGATAAAGTTTTACGCTGCGCAATCTACATAAGAGTATCTACAGCAGAACAGCAGATACACGGTAAATCCCTGGAGGCTCAAAAGGCCTGCCTGGAACAATATGCCGCCGATCACAATATGACCG
>CAOJQZ010000069.1 GCA_948441955.1 uncultured Lachnospiraceae bacterium
TCCCAGGACTATTCCCAGGATTATTATCAGGAGCCGGCGGCCGGTGATGACAGCTGTGTAGGAGATGGGTTAACTTATTAACAGATCAATAGTAATCTTTAAAAAGTGATGAGGATGAATGGAGGACCTCATCCTTTTTGAGGTTATAGAGGTGAAAAGATGTCTTTAGTATCTAATATGTTTATAATATTTGTTGCGGTATCCGTATGTATTTACTACATATTACCGATGAAATACCGATGGTGGGGCCTTTTAGTGTGCAGCTACTGGTATTATCTGGCGTCAGGCATACAATATATATTCTTTATCCTGTTTTCCACAATCGTTACATATTTGAGCGCTGCTGCCGTAAAAAGATATATGGAGGAATCAAGGAAAAAAGCAAAGATATTCCTGATTCTGGGACTGGTTTTTAACATTGGGATGCTTGGAATTGTGAAATACACAAATTTTGTGCTGGAAAATATTAATTCCATTTTTCACATGGATATACCGGGTATTGGGATATTACTTCCTTTAGGTATTTCCTTCTATACATTCCAGTCTTCCGGATACCTGCTGGATGTATATTGGAAAAGAACAGAAGCAGAGAAGAATCTGTTTAAATATGGATTGTTTGTATCTTTTTTTCCTCAGATTTTACAAGGACCAATCAGCCGGCACAGCAGGCTGGCGGAAGAATTGTATATAGGCCATAGATTTGAGCTGTCAAAGTTTGAAAGAGGGCTGGAAAGAATTCTGTGGGGATTTTTCAAGAAGATGGTTCTTGCAGATTGGGCCGCAGTATTTGTAGATGCTGTTTTTCATAATCCGGGAAACTATAACGGACTGGCAGTTTTTGGAGTACTCTTTTACTCTGTTCAATTATATGCTGATTTTTCAGGAGGCATGGACGTAGTAATCGGAATAGCATCTTTGTTTGGAATTACACTGGACGAGAATTTTAAGAGGCCGTTCTTAGCAGTATCTATTACAGATTTCTGGCATCGGTGGCATATTACCTTAGGGACATGGATGAAGGATTATGTATTTTATCCCCTGTCTCTGTCGAAATGCATGAATAAATTTGGTAAATGGGGGAAAAAGATTTTTGGAAAGAAAACGGGACGAAAGCTTCCCATATGCTTTGCCAATATTGTTGTTTTCTTTTTAGTAGGCGTCTGGCACGGCGCAGCATGGAAATATATTGTATATGGTCTTTATAATGGATTCATTCTGGCATTCAGCGGCCTGATGGGGGATCAGTACAGAGTGTGGAAAAAAGCCCTTCATATACGGGGAGAAGAGAAGTGGTACCGTATTTTTATGATAAGCAGGACATTTATTCTCGTAAATATCAGCTGGTTTTTTGATTGCTGTGACACAGTCGGACAGGCTTTTCATATGATGAAGCTGGCAGTTACCCAATTTGAACCTTTACAGCTGCTGACAATACCGGCGGGACGGGAAGGTATTGCATTTACCCCGTATGTTCTGATTATTCTTGCAGTGGGATGTTTTGTGCTGTTTATTGTAGAGATTTTTCAGGAAAGAGGAGTGAAAATCCAGGAAAAAATAGCAGAAAAAAATGTGGCCGTTCATTTTGGTATTTATTTGATTCTATTACTGGCGATAGGGGCCTTTGGCTCAACGGCAGCGGTGAGAGGGTTTATTTATGCACAATTTTAAAAGAAAAATAAAAGTAATTTTTGCTCTTGGAGTAATTGCAGTCATTTTATTTGGATTAGATTTTATGCTTTATCCCTGTACATTTATGAGAAATGATATTCATACAGTCTGTACGGAACCGAAGCAGGATATTTTCCTGGGAACCTCTCACGGGAAGCTGAATATCGATCCGGATATAGTAGGGGACATTACCGGAAAAACAGGACATAATCTTTGTGTGGGAGGAGAGTATGGCATAGACGCGTACTATCTTACTAAGCTGGTCATGGAAAAGCAGAAGCCGGAAAGGATTATATATGAGGTTGATCCGGGATATTTCGTTATGGAGAAGGAACCCGGGAATAATTATTTGTTGTTCTACCATGAATTTCCATTTTCCAAGGCGAAGCTTGAATACTTTGGCGCTTCCATGCTGGAATGCGATTTCCGGTCGGTATTATTTCCCTGGTACGAGTATCCTCTGGAATACGAGATTGAGAAAATACCGGACACAGTATATCAGAAGGCACATCAAAATTATGACGTAGCCTATCTGAAAGGGGCGGCCCAGGAATATCATGAAAACGGTTTTATTGAGCGGTATCCGGTAGATGTTTCGAAGCTTGAACTTACAGAGCCAAAGCTCTTTACAAAGCAGGATGTGAAGCAGAAGAATATGGAATATTTGGAGAAGCTGATAAACCTGTGTAAGGAAGAGGGTGTGGAGTTTGTAGCTGTTACAACACCTGTTCCGGATCCGCTGCTTGATCTGTACGACAATAATTATAAGGAAGCATGGGAATATTTTGAAGCTTTTTTTGCAGAACATGAAATACGTTATCTTAATTTCAATACGGAATATTATGAATTCTTTTCCCATAACCTGATTAATTATACAGATTTTGACGGCCATATGAATGGCGAGGCGGCGGAAAAGTATTCCGAGATATTAGGATATCTGCTGCAGGTTTAAAATATATAGAAGGGAGAAACGTCATGGAAATTGCAGTTGCATTGTTTTTAGGCGGCTGGCTGTTTGCAGCAGGGGTACTGGCTTCCAGGCAGCTGGAAAGGGATTTCAAGAATATTTCAGACAGAGAGGAAAAGGCAGAATGAATATCTATTTTACGGGAATGTGTATCTCCATGATCATTTACATCATTATCGGAATAGCAGTCAGCAGGAAGGTTAAAAACGCAGATGATTTTTATGTTGCAGGACGCAGAGCGCCGGTTATTCTGATTGCTGGCTCTATGATTGCCTCCTATACTAGTACCGGGATGTTTATGGGAGATGCGGCGCAGTGCTATGAAGGTGTTTTTTCACCCATAATCATATTTGCCGGCATGCAGTCGGCCGGTTATATTATTGGAGCAGTGTTTTTTGGCAGATTTTTAAGACGGAGCAATATACTTACCATTCCGGAGTTTTTTGGAAAGCGTTTCTGTTCTGAGCGGATGAAAATGCTGGCGGCAGTTACGGCGATTATTACAATGACGGTCTATCTGCTGTCTGTAATTCAGGGAATAGGAACCTTGATGAACATAGTAACCGGAGTAAATTATAATATATGTATAACCCTTGCATTGCTTGTGTTTACGTTTATAACAGTGCTTTCAGGCTCCAGAGGCGTTCTTATTACGGACACGATTATGGCGGGAGTATTTACAGCAGCTCTGGTTTTTGCTGCGCTTGTAATATCAAAGAATGCAGGCGGCTGGTTTGGAGCAATTGAAAGAATAGCTTCCAACGATGCGCTGTCGGGACTGCTCTCCTGGGGAGGGGTGTCAGGTCCCCTATATGACAGTGGGATAGAAAATGTGATATGGGGGCTGATTTACGGCGTTGTATGGATGTCTGTGTGCATGGTCGGACCGTGGCAGTCCAGCCGGTACCTGATGGCGAAAAATGAACATACGGTTGTAAGATCTTCCTTTATCTCGGCAGTGGGGGTATTTATGCTGGAGTTTCTGGTGGGGATGGCGGCCGTTATGGTAAATGTTGTGAACCCGAATATAGAAGTCTCCTCTCAGGTTATGATATGGGCGGCTATGAATATGATGCCGAAGCTTCTTGGAGTCATATTACTAACAGGTGTTCTGGCGGCGGGTATCTCATCTGCAACTACATTTTTATCTTTAATCGGGGCGTCCGTTGCAAATGATATTATTGGTGTGAAGTCTAAGAAATCTATTATGGCAGGGCGTATTGCCATGGTGTTTGTGAGCGGGATTGTTCTGGCTGTCGCAGTCTATAATCCCCCCGCCATTTTTTGGATTATGTTCTTAGGAGGCGCCATTGTTGCAAGCTCCTGGATGCCGGTAGCTCTTGCATGCGTATTTAGTAAAAGACTGACGAAGACAGGTGCGTTCTGCGGTATGCTGTTCGGCTTTTTATCATGCTTTGCTCTGAGGCTATATTCAAGCCTTTCGGGAGTCGAGCTGCCGGTTTATCTGGACCCCAGCCTTGTTGGGATTATATGCAATCTTATAGCAATGTTTGCTGGAACATGCCTTACTCACGTTACAGAGGAGGAAAAGCAGGCAAGGGAAAGGATGTTTGTGATTCCGGAAGAGGAAAAAGATGAAGAAGAAGTGAGAAAGACCTTAAAATATGTCAGATTATCTCCGATGATAGGAGTACTGGTTGCCGGGACTTTACTGGTATTATGGGCAGTGCCGTATATATCGGGACTAAAAATATTATAAACAAAAGAATTTAGGAATAGGAGGAACTATGATTACAAGGTTAGTAACAGATTACTTAGACAGAGCGGCAGAAAAATATCCTGATAAAAAGGCGTTCATCGATGAGAGAAGACAAATGACCTTTGGAGAAGTACATGACGAGGCAGAGAAAATAGCAATGACTTTGCTTAAAAAGGGATTTTTCAAAAAACCGGCGGCGATATTCATGGATAAAAAAGTGGAATGTATCCCGGCTTTTATGGGCGTGGCCTATAGCGGAAATTTCTATGCGGTTCTGGATACAAAAATGCCTGTGGCCAGGATTGAAAAGATTATGCAGACATTAGAGCCCGAAGTGGTTATTACGGACAGTTTGCACAAAGAAACGGCGGAGAATTTTTCGGGCGGCAGTGAGATACTATTGTATGAGGAAATGATGAAGGAATGTGTTGATCATGAACAGCTGAGGTCTGTAAAGGAAAGAATCGTTGATACAGATATTCTCTATGTATTATTTACTTCCGGATCGACTGGTAACCCCAAGGGTGTTATCCTGCCGCACCGGTCCGTGGTTTCTTACATTGAGTGGGGAGCGGAAATTCTAGGCTATAATGAAGGAACGATATTAGGAAACCAGACTCCGTTTTATTTTGTCATGTCAGGTCTGGACATATATCAGACACTCCGAAACGGCTGTACAATGTACATGATCCCTAAACAGCTGTTTTCTTTTCCTTTGAGGCTGCTGGAATATATGAAAGAGCGTAAAATAAACACTGTATATTGGGTGCCGTCTGTATTGTGCCTTATAGCTAATTTTAAGGCTCTGCCCGAAACTCATTTGGATGATCTGAAGAATGTTTTTTTTGGCGGAGAGGTTATGCCTGTGAAACAGCTGAACATGTGGAGGTATGAGTATCCTGAGGCCCGGTTTATAAACCTGTACGGACAGACAGAAATGACAGATATCTGCGCATATTATATCGTGGACCGAGAATTTGCCGATACAGAATCACTGCCGATTGGACGGCGCTGCCAGCCAATGGATCTTATGGTGCTGGGAGAGGACGATAAAATCGCTGCCGCTGGAGAAGTGGGAGAATTGTGCGGGAGGGGGCCCTTTCTTACTTATGGATATTATAACGATCCCCAGAAGACAAAGGAAGCGTTCGTTCAGAATCCATTGAATTCAAGTTATGCGGAGACGATTTACCGTACAGGGGATCTTGTGAAATATAATGAAAGAGGAGAACTGATCTATATATCCCGAAAGGATTTCCAGATTAAGCATATGGGGCACCGCATTGAGCTTGGGGAGATAGAGGCGGCGGTTTCTGCTCTCGGCGGCGTTGATATGAACTGCTGCTTATATAATGAAAAGGAATCAAAGATCATTTTATTTTATGTGGGAGACATAGAAAAGAGAAAAATGAATCAGGAGTTAAAAGAAACGCTTCCTGCGTACATGCTGCCTGCCAAATGTGTGAAGTTAGAGGAAATGCCGTTTAATCTGAACGGAAAAATTGACAGAACAAAGTTAAAGGAGATGTTATAATGGAAAAGTTATTAGAAATTTTAGAGGATATACAGCCGGATGTAGATTATACAACTTGTACCACATTGATTGATGATGAGATTTTAGATTCTTTTGCAATCCTGTCTATTGTAGGAGAGATAGAGGATGAGTTCGGCGTTTCAGTAACGCCTGCAGAAATTATACCTGAAAACTTTAATTCCATGCAGGCATTGTGGGAGATGATAGAAAGGCTGAAATAGGAGAGGATAAAATGAGCTGGAAGATAAAGCCGGAAATTATCTGTGGGCTATTGCTTTTTCTTTTGTCATGCGGAATTCACGAAGAAGAGGCATAGGCGGCGGATAAGGCAGGATGGAGTTATGAAAAGGGATGGTATTATTATGATCGTCCCGGAAAGCCGGCAACAGGCTGGAGGCAGGTTGGAGGACAATGGTATTATCTTGCGCCCGGGCAAAACGGCAGAATGCTGTGCAGTACACATCAGATCATAAACGGGAAGGAATATGCCTTCAGGTCAAATGGGGCAATGATAAGCGGCTGGGAGTATACAGGCGGGAAGTGGTACTATTATGGCAGCTATGGGAAAATAACCGGCTGGCAGAAGGTGGGCGGATATTGGTATTATCTGGAACCGGGAAAGAAAGGATGCATGTCTGCCAATGGCTGGAAATATATCGGCGGGGTGTGGTATTATCTGAATGCAAACGGCTCTATGGCAACAGGATGGATCTATAAGGGAGGATGGTATTACCTGGGTCTGGACGGGGCTATGAGAACAGGCTGGCATACAGTGGATGGATTAAGATATTATTTTTATAAGGAAAAAGATTCTTATGGCGGCATTTGGGGAATGATGGCCAGGAATACGATTATTGAGGGGAATCGGCTTGCTTCGGACGGGAGCGACATAACGGCAAAATACACACTGGGACAGATTGGGAATTCAAGCAGTATTATGGTATGGAACAGCAGTATTACCAGTCAGCAGAGAGCGGCGCTTAACAGAGCGATAGCGGCCTTTGGAAGTAAGGGGTGGAGCGTTGGATTTGTCCTGTTGGATATCAATTCCGGAAAAGCGGTTTCCTATAATGCCGGGTTAGAATTAAACGGAGCCAGTACAGTAAAGGGTCCTTATGTAATAAGCCTTTTAAACGCAGGATATGGCGCGGTAAACAGTATGTGGAGAGCCGTGAAGCAGTCCAGTAATTCGGATTATGAATATCTTAGAGGGCAGTACGGGTCTTCAGTGTATGTGAACTGGCTCTCAGAGGCAGGCGTGTCTGCTTCCCGGGGAAATACAGGGTGGCCTGATACAACTGGCATAGAGCTGGCAAAGATGTGGCTGCATGGCTATAGTTATTTAAACAGTAACCGGGCAAATGCAGGATGGGCAAGGTCAATGTTCCAATATACAGCCAATTCGCCTATATCATCAAAGCTGTCCGGAAAACATGCGGTGTACAGCAAATCTGGATGGATGGATCGGACGGAGGGCGACTGGTGCAATGTTTATCATGACGCAGGTATTGTTATGGACGGAGGGAACCCATATATTATTGCCATTGTTTCAAACAGCCCGGGAGCAGACAGGGGCCGCAGCTATATGGAGGATCTGGTGGTGCAGCTGGATGCGGTTCACAAAGGGATGGTGCGATAAAAAGTATGATAATAAGTGAGTGGTTTTCTAATATTGGCGGAACCATTCACTTATTTTTTATAAAAAGTGTTGATTTCTTATTGAAAAAATGCTAGTATATCTGAAAAGTTCACAATAAATGAAAAGAGGAATTACATGAACATACAGGAAATGGATATACTGAACATTTTGAAAAAGGGCAAGTATTCTACCCAGAGGAAACTTGCGGAAGAATCGGGATATTCCCTGGGTACGGTTAATCAATCAGTCAAAGCGCTGAAGGAAGAAGGCTATCTTGATCAGAATATCTGCCTGACGGAAAAAGCAAGAAGAGAGTTTGAGGAAAATAAGCCAAAGCAGGCGATTATCCTTGCGGCTGGGGCAGGCATGAGAATGGTTCCGATTAATACGGAGCAGCCAAAAGGATTGCTTGAAGTAGACGGCGAGCCTTTGATAGAAAGAATCATCCGACAGCTTAAGGAAGCGGGGATTTTTGACATTAAGATCATTGTTGGCTTTATGAAGGAAAGGTATGAATATCTGATTGATGAATTTCAGGTGCAGTTGATTTTTAATAAGTCTTATGGAGTGAAGGGGAATATGTTTTCGCTGGAAAAGGCGAAGGAATTTCTTGAAAATGCATATATTATTCCCTGTGATATCTGGTGCAGGGAGAATCCCTTTCATACAGACGAGTTGTATGCATGGTATATGGTTAGCAGAAAAAAAGACGAAAACAGTACTGTAAAGGTGAATCGGAAGCGTGAGTTAAGACTGGTTAAGGATGAGGAAACGGGTAGCCGAATGATTGGAATCGCATATGTTTGCGGCGATACAGCAAAGATATTAAAAAATAATATGGAAAGGATGACAAAAAACAAAAGTTTTTACTATTCTTTCTGGGAGGAAGCGGCGATACAGAGGAACAAAATGGTCTTTCTGCCAAATGAAGTCCAAGATGAAAATGTATATGAAATCAATACGCTCGAAGAGCTGCGGGATTTGGATGAAAATTCAAACCAGTTAAATTCGAAGGCAATCGAAACAATTCTTGAAACATTAAAATGTGATGCAAAGGACATTCACGAGATTCAGGCTTTAAAAAAAGGGATGACAAACCGCTCTTTCAGATTTCGATTCAAGGATAAACGTTATATTATGCGGATTCCCGGAGAAGGGACAAATCGGATGATAGATAGAAAACAGGAATATGAAGTATACCGTACCATATTGGAAGAAGGAATCTGTGATCCAATTTGTTATATTTCTCCGGAAAACGGTTATAAAATCACAGAATTTCTGGAAAATGCACGGGTGTGCGACCCGTCAGTACCAGAGGATGTACGGAGATGTATGGCGTATCTCCGCAGCATGCATAAGAAGAAATTTGAAGTTAAGCATGTGTTTGACCTTTTCTGTGAGATTGAACAATATGAAAGCTATTGGGAGGGAGAACCCTCCATCTATATTGATTATAAGAAAACGAAGGATAAAATTTATGAATTAAAACAATACGTTGACAATCAGGAAAAGGAATGGACTCTTACACATATTGATGCGGTTCCGGACAATTTTTTGTTTGTAGACGACAGGATATATTTAATTGACTGGGAGTATTCAGGAATGCAGGATCCGCATGTGGATATAGCAATGTTTGCAATATATGCAATGTATGACAGGGAACAGGTGGAACAGCTTATAGACTATTATTTTCTTGGAAGATGTCCGGATAATGTGCGGACAAAAATATACTGTTACATTGCAGTATGCGGGCTGCTGTGGAGCAACTGGTGCGAATATAAGCGTATATGCGGCGTTGAGTTTGGCGAGTATTCCCTGCGTCAATACCGATATGCGAAGGAATATTATAAGATAGCAAAAAGCAGAATGGAAGACCGGGAGGAGAGTTAAAGTGAATAAGGCAGAACGGGCAATTATAATGGCGGCAGGGACAGGAAAGCGCATGCAGCCTCTTACGTTTCATACGCCGAAGCCATTAGTCAGAGTGAACGGCGTGCGTATGATAGATACGGTTATTCAGGGATTAAATAAAAATGAAATTAAAGAAATTTACGTAGTAGTAGGTTACTTAAAAGAGCAATTCGGAATGCTGGAAAAGGAATATCCAGGAGTGGTTTTAGTGGAAAATCCTTATTATTCTGTCTGTAATAATATTTCCTCACTTTATGTGGCAAGAGAACATATTGAAAATGCCATTATTTTGGATGGAGATCAGATGATTTATAATACCGCTGTTTTAGCTCCTGAATTTGAGAGATCCGGATATAATGCTGTGTGGACAGACGAAATAACAGACGAATGGCTGATGGAGGTAGAGGACGGCGTTGTGAAAGCATGCAGCAGAACGGGTGGAAAAAGAGGCTGGCAGCTTTACAGTATTTCACGCTGGTCACGGGAGGATGGCAGGAAACTGAAGCGCCACCTGGAGATGGAATTTGATGAAAAAAAGAACAGGCAGATTTATTGGGATGATGTTCCCATGTTCTGTTATCCGGAAAGCTATGAGCTGGGTATCAAGGAAATGAACAGGAATGATATAATTGAAATAGACAGTCTGAAAGAGCTGGCGGAGCTGGATGAAAGCTACAGGATTTACGAGAATGGAGGAGATATTTATGAAGAATAAGAAACAAGGACAGATTGACTGGATGATTACGCTGCTTCCGCTTGGGCTTGTAGCTGCATTAAGCATACTATTTTTCTTTTTACCGGAACAATCCAATGTGGTGCTGAGCCAGATACGGTTTTTCTTTGGAGATACATTTGGAACCTATTATCTGATTATCGGTCTGGGGATTTTTCTTCTTTCTATATTTATTGCAGGCTCCAGATATGGAGATATTGTGCTTGGCAATCCGGATGAAAAACCAAAATATTCCTTTTTTGCATGGGGCTCTATGATGTTTACCTGCGGACTTGCGGCTGATATTTTGTTTTATTCATTTTCAGAATGGGTTCTGTATGCATCCGATCCGCGTATTACGGAGATGGGAAGTATTCAGGACTGGGCAAGTGTGTTTCCATTGTTTCATTGGAGTTTTATACCGTGGGGCTTTTATCTCGTATTAGCGGTTGCATTTGGATTTATGCTTCATGTTCGGAAAAGGGAGAGGCAAAGATATTCAGAGGCATGCCGGCCTGTTCTGGGGAAATATACGGACGGGATTCCGGGAAGAATTATTGATTTATTAGCTGTTTTTGCCCTGCTTGCAGGCACTGCCACCACATTCAGTCTGGCTACTCCGCTTATGGCCAGTGTTATTAACGAGCTTTTTCATGTGGAACTTAGCCGTACGCTGGTTACGATTATGATTCTGCTTATTACGTGTTTTATCTATACCTATGCGCTGCTGCATGGTTTCAAGGGAATCAGTGTACTGGCTAAATCCTGCATTTATCTGTTTTTTGGACTTCTGGCATTCGTACTTGTGTTTGGAGGTGAGGCAAGATATATAATTGAAACCGGGTTCTCCGCTCTTGGAAGGATGATACAAAATTTTATTGAGCTATCGACCTTTACAGATCCGGAACGTACAACAGCGTTCCCTCAGAACTGGACGATTTATTATTGGGCGTACTGGATGGTCTGGTGTGTTGCGGCGCCCTTTTTTATTGGAAGTATATCAAGAGGGAGAACAGTAAGACAGACGATTATAGGAGGATATGGGTTTGGTGTGGGTTCAACATTGATTAGCTTTATTATCCTGGGGAATTATTCATTGGGGCTGCAGGTATCGGGAGCCGGCGACTTTATAGCCCAGTATGAACAGACGGGAGATTTATATGAATTGATTATTTCGATTATCCGTACCCTGCCCTGCGCGCCCTTTGTACTGATTTTACTGTTAATTACAATGGTGGCGTTTTATGCAACCTCATTTGATTCGATTGCCTTGACGGCTTCGTGTTATAGTTACCGGAAGCTTGGGAAAGAGGAGAAGCCCCACAAGCTGATTCAGCTCATGTGGTGTATTCTTCTGATTATCCTTCCGATTGCTCTTGTTTTTGCAGAAAGCTCTATGAGCAACCTCCAGTCAGTAAGTATTGTAGCGGCATTTCCGACAGGGGCTGTAATTGTTTTGATTGCGTGCAGTTTTTTGAAGGATGGGGAAAAGTATCTGAAGGAAAGGAAGGAATGCATTGACAAGAATATGGTGAGCGGAGTAGAATGAAGATGAATTTTTATGAAAGAGGAAGGAAAGTATGATGAAAAAATTTTTTGCGGGTCTGCTCGTTTTTGTCTTATCATTCAGCATGCTGATTCCGGCATATGCGGCAGATGCAGACCTGACACAGAGCAGAGACGAAGCTAGGGAGGGAGAACTTGAAGCAGGTCAAGCAGATGCTGTAGAGAATACAGGGAGTACAGACAATGCAGACAGAGAGTCAGGTGACAGAGAGAGCAAAGACAGTATAGATGACACGGATACTGCAGATGAAGCGGATAGGCCGAAAAAGGATCCAGAAGAAAAAATTCATTATAACTGGTATTATAAAGCGGGAAGCGGATGGTATTATTATAATTCGAAAGGAGTAAAGCAAAAGGGGTGGCTGCATATAAATAGCACTTGGTATTACCTTGATCCGGCACAGGACGGAGTGATGTTATCAAACTGCCAAAAGAAAATAAACGGAAAAGAATATGCGTTTAAAAAAAGCGGAGATATGATAACGGGCTGGAATTATACAGGCGGAAAGTGGTACTATTATGGCAATTACGGAAAAGAGGCAGGCTGGAAGAAGCTAAAAAATATCTGGTATTATTTAAATCCGGCGGAAAATGGAGCGATGCTATCGAACTGCCAAAAGAAAATAAACGGAAAAGAATATGCGTTTAAAAAGAGCGGAGATATGATAACGGGCTGGAATTATACGGGCGGAAAGTGGTACTACTATGGCAATTACGGAAAAGAGGCAGGCTGGAAGAAAGTAAAGAATATCTGGTATTATTTAAATCCGGCGGAAAATGGAGCGATGCTATCGAACTGCC
>CAOJQZ010000070.1 GCA_948441955.1 uncultured Lachnospiraceae bacterium
GAGCACTTGACTTTTAATCAAGTTGTCCGGGGTTCGAATCCCCGCACGCTCAGTAGATAAAAATAGCGCAAATCTAGTGTTTACATGGTTTGCGCTATTTTTATGCTTTTCTATATATATTTACATTCATCAAAATATTTTTGTTCATAATTTTTAGATATGATTTCTTGTATTGTTAAATCATTGTTTTTCTTTCTCAATTTGTCAGATATTCCCATAGCCATATTTCCTTTATAAATTTATAAAAATGCACACATTATTTCTCTCTTTTTGTAAATCACGATTTCAGGTTCTGCGCCATTACATCCATATTCGCATACAAGCAGATAATTATTGTCTGCAACAAGTCCATAACATCTGTCACTATTCGGCTTTTCTACTTGATATCCAAGATATATTTTTGTATCGTCAAGGAATTTGATTTTCTTTCCATTTGGAAGAGCATATTCCAAATTGACATAAGCGCCGCTTAACGGACAAAGCGTTGTTACAGGAGGCATGTCAGCAATTTTCAGAGAATTAAATTCATCAATCAAGCGTTTTTTATATGTAAAAAAACATTTTTCACCACCCCATTTATAACACTCTGCGGCAACACATTCCCCACCGAACGGATGACCGTTTGTTTCCGTACAACCTTTACAATTATTTTTGAAAGCACATATGTTACAATCAATTCCGCAAATTGTTTTCATTATAACCGCCTCCTACAAATTACGATTTGTTGTATCAATATTTCATCCTATTCTAACATACGGCCCGTTTTTTCTCAATAAAAATCGAACTTACCACTTGACAACCCTGTTAAGGGAGAAGGTCATACTTGACAAATATCATTAAGTGTAATAAAATCAATCTGTCTATATGCGGATGTGGCGGAATTGGCAGACGCGCCAGACTTAGGATCTGGTGGGTATCCCGTGCAGGTTCAAGTCCTGTCATCCGCATTAAAAAAGGCCGGGAATACGCTGTTGTTTAAGACAATCAGCGGTTTCCGGCTTTTTGTTATTCTATTTTTATATATTATAATTATATGGTATATGACACATTTATAATAATTTTTGTTATATTCCCGCAATGTGTCGTGTACTTTTTCCATCTGAAAGGCTATGCTGTCTGTGAAAGGAGGAGGAAAATGAATCAAAAGAAAACAGGAATCTTTTTGAGAGAGCTCCGCAAAGAGAAAAATCTGACCCAGGAGCAGTTAGCAGAAAAATTTGGTGTGACGAACCGGAGCGTATCCCGGTGGGAAAATGGCGTAAATATGCCGGATCTTGATTTGGTAATGGAAATTGCAGATTATTTTAATGTAAGTATAGCAGAATTTTTGGATGGAGAAAGGAAGATGGATATGAAGGATAAGAAAACGGAGGAAATGCTGCTTAAGGTTGCAGACTATGAAAATAATGAAAAAATGATGTTCTCGAAAAAACTATGCCGACTCTTTTTGGCCGCCCTTGCCGCGTTCTGTGTATATGGCTATTTAGATATACAAGAGCTAACCTCTGTTGGCATGTATGAGAATATAGCAAATTTTTTGCTGGGACTTGTTTTCGGCGTTCTGCTTCTGGGAGTTTTGTTTACAAGCAGATATGGAGCAAAGGTTCAGGCAGCCAAGCAAAGGCTGCTTCATAAGGGTATAAAGCAGTAAGGTATTTCACAAGACAATCCCCGCGTTTATGCGTTTTCGTATGTTATTAAGCGGGGATTTTTGCCAGATTTTAATAATGGTACACTGTCCGGTTCTTTATCAGAAAGACTCCAGTTAATATAAGGGTCAGAAGCTCTGAAACAAGAACTGCCGACCAGATACCGTCAATACCGAAAATAAGAGGCAGCAAAAGAAGGGACGCTATCTGGAAAACAAGAGTCCGCAGGAAGGATATAACAGCAGAGACTGCTCCATTATTCAGCGCTGTGAAGAAGGAGGAGCCGAAGATGTTATATCCATTCACAAGGAAAGTCAGCGCATAGATGCGGAAACCGTGGCAGGTCAGTCCAAACAATCCTTTATCATAGCCTACAAATATGGAAGCAAGAGGAGCGGCCAAAATCTGTGAAAGGAGTGCCAGGGCAATACCCCAGCAGCCCACCAGCTTAAGGCTCATGCGGAGCATATTTTTAAGCTCTGCGTGGTTTCCAGCTCCATAATTGTATCCGATAATCGGCGCGCTTCCAATGGAATATCCTAAAAATATTGCTATAAATATAAAGTTTACATACATAATCGTACCGTAGGCAGACACTCCGTCTTCTCCGGCAAAACGCATAAGCTGAAAATTGTATAATGCATTTACAACGGACATGGAGAGGTTAGTCATAAGCTCAGAGGATCCATTTGTGCATGCTTTCAGAAGAATCCCTCCGTTAAAACGCAGTTTTCCCAGTTTTAAAAGACTGTTGTTTTTTCTTGAAAAATAAAAAACAGGAAACAGCCCGCCGATAAACTCACTGACTGCAGTAGCGTATGCCGCGCCTGCAAGCCCCCAACGGAAAACAGCTATAAATAAAAAATCCAGTATCATATTCGTGACACCGGCGGCAATAATGGCATATAATCCCAGCTTTGGTTTTTCCGCAGTTACAAAAAAACTTTGAAATACATTTTGCAGCATAAAAGGCGTAAGAGATACGAGTAAGATTCTCCCGTATAATATACAGTTGTCAAGAAGAGCGCCTTCTGCTCCAAGAGCGGAGGCAATGGGGCGCAGGAAGAGGAAGCCCAAAACCGCAAGAGACAGTCCACCAATAACAGTCACCCACACCATCATGGAGAAATACTCGTTAGCTTTTTCTTTTTTTCCTTCCCCGAGAGCTTTTGCTGCAATCGCACTGCCGCCGGTTCCTATCATGAAGCCAAGGGCGCTGATACCCATAAGAAAAGGCATAATCAGATTCACTGCGGCAAAGGCAGTTTTTCCCACATAATTCGATACGAATAATCCGTCGACAACTCCGTATATGGATGTAAAGATCATCATAATAATAGAGGGCATGACGAATCTTAATAATTTTTTATAAGTAAAATGGCCGGATAATTGAATTCTCATAATTAACAGGCACCTCCTTGCTATAGTAATTTTATATTTTCCCGAAGCTTTGAAGCGTACTTTTTATTCAGGCGGAGCAGCTCCGCTGTTTCCTTTTGAGTGATGTCTTCAAAGGATTTCTGTTCGATTGCTATAACAGGCTGTATTTTTTCAGCAACCAGCGTTTCTCCGGCAGATGTGAGGAAAATGTGCATACTGCGGCCGGCGCCTTTCTTTAAGTAAATATAGCCTTCTCCTTCCAGCTTGCGCACGGAAGAATGAATCGTCTGTTTGCTTAAAAATGTCATTTGGCAGATGTCTCGTTGAAGACAGCCGTTTCCCATTATGGCTATGGTGTAAAATATATCAAAAGCGCTGTCGGACAGGCCGGTTTTTAAGGCGATGTCGTGATAAATATCGTTTAATTCTTTGTAAATTTTATTATATTCCTTCAATTCTTTTTGGATGGTATAATTCATGAATTTGTTCCCTTTCTTTTCAAGTCCGATTTCAGACTTATAGCATAGGAGATATTATAGTCTGATTTCGGACTTGTGTCAAGCAAAAAACTTTAAATTTTTTCCATAAAAGTGATTTAAAATTCTAAATCCGATATTGACATATATATCGAGGTGTGATATAAATAATATAACGAGGTACGATATATCGAGACGGAATATATTGAGACGCTGTATGGCGGGAAGAAGGGGAAGATATTTATGAAGGAGAGAATCAGAAGAGTTTACATTCCTATGACAGAGACCGGCTTCTATATACTATTCTGCCTCAGGGACGAGATGCATGGTTATAATATCGGGCAGAGGGTAAGACAGATGACAGGGGGAGACGTAACCATAAGTCCTGGAACGATGTACGGTACATTGTCCAAGATGGAAAAGGACGGGCTCATCAGATTTATACGTGAGGAGGAAAAGAGGAAGCTCTACAGGATCACGGAGCTTGGCAGAGAGGTTCTTGATATAGAACTTCAGAGGATCGAACGGTTATATAAAAACAGCAGGGGGGAATATAAGGATGAAAGATAAAGTATTGTTCCGGTTTTGGACGATTACAGATTATGAAGAGGAAGAGCAGTTTCTGACAGAACAGCACAGAGCAGGCTGGAAGCTTCGGAGATATATATTGCCGGGGTTCTACATTTTTGATAGATGTATGCCCCAGGAGGTGAGTTACAGACTGGATTTTGATCAGGCAGGATATGGGGAAAAGGCGGAATATCTGCAGCTTTATAGAGACTATGGATGGGAATATCTGTTTGACGTAAATTGTTTTAGTTATTTCAGAAAGCCGGCGGAGCGGGAAGGGGAGGATATGGAAATATTCAGTGATAATAAATCACGGCTGGACATGGTTCAGAGGATATTTAAAAGAAGAATGATACCGCTTATGGTTGTCTTCTTGTGCTGTGTTATGCCCCAGCTTGTGATTCAGACAGAAATGAGTGTGACTAGAGATTTTCTTTCGGCAAAGGTGCTGGCGGGTATTTTTATCGTACTGTTTATCATGTATGTTTGTCTCCTTATCCACTGTGGAATCGGGATACGCAGGCTTAAAAGGCAATATGGGAATCTTTGATTAGGATAAATTAATAAAGCAGGGTATAATAGTACTTTTTGCCAACCTTGAATTCTTATTTTAAATGGCTTATAATGTATTATGCTTGCAGACGTTTAGCCGTTTTGCATGCTGTGCAGACTATAAGAAAATGATTCGGGAGGGAATACCCATGCTTGAGGTTAGAAATCTGACATTTAAAGTAAATGAAAACGGAATAGAGAGAAGCATTGTTAAAAATATCAGTTTTGAAGTAGCGGATGGAGAGATGCTTGTCATCACCGGACCCAACGGAGGTGGAAAATCCTCCCTTGCAAAGGTGCTGATGGGAATCGAATCGGCAGATGAGGGGCAGATTATTCTGGACGGGGAGGATATCACTTCCTATGATATCAATCACCGGGCAAACGCGGGAATCGGGTTTGCGTTCCAGCAGCCGCCCAGATTCAAAGGCATGACAGTTATCCGTCTCTTATCTCTTGCGGCAGGAAGAGAGCTTAAAAAGCATGAGTGCTGTAAAATGTTAAGCGCTGTGGGCCTGTGTGCAAATGAATATATTACAAGAGAGGTGGATGCGACGCTCTCAGGAGGAGAGATGAAGCGTCTGGAGATTGCCACAGTATTGGCCAAGACCCATAAGCTGTGTATCTTTGACGAGCCGGAGGCGGGAATTGACCTCTGGAGCTTTTCTATGCTGGTACAGCAGTTTGAGAGAATTCATGAAAAGAAAGAGCAGAGTCTGATTCTCATTTCTCATCAGGAGAGAATTATTGCGATGGCGGACAGAATCATGGTAATTGAAGATGGAAAAATCGGGGCAATGGGAGCCAGGGAGGACATCCTTCCCAACCTCATGAATTCCGCCGATGCCTGTACCTGTTTATCTCAATAAACCGCCGAAGGAGGTTATATAAAATGACATTAGACCAAATTACAGAAAAAATTCTAAAGCAAATTGATGAATCTGGTTTTAAGCAGGAGGGTGCATTCAACCTGCGGCATAACGGAACCGCTCTCTGCCATGGTGACAGCGAGCATATTAAGATAAAGAAAAAGGAAGACAGGTCCGGCATTGATGTGTATATCGACGGAAATACAAAGGGAGAACAGGTGCACATTCCGGTAGTGGTGGATGCTTCCGGTATCACGGACATTGTGTACAATGATTTCTTTATTGCAGAAGGGGCGGAGGTTACCATTGTAGCGGGCTGCGGTATTCATAACAGCGGCTGTAATGAAAGCCGGCATGACGGAATTCATTCTTTCCATGTGGCGAAGGGAGCAAATGTCCGCTATGAGGAAAGGCACTACGGCGAGGGCGCCGGCTTAGGAGCAAAGGTACTGAATCCGGTAACCAATATTTATATGGAAGAGGATGCAGTATTTACCCTGGATACTGCCCAGATTAAGGGAGTAGATTCTACTCAGAGAGAGACAAATATTACGATGGAGAAGGGTGCGAAGCTGTATGTGGTAGAGAAGCTTATGACTCATGATAACCAGAGGGCAGTCTCCAATATGGAGGTGCAGATGAATGGAGAGGGAAGTTCCGCCCAGATTGTATCCCGTTCGGTAGCCAAGGGAGGATCGAAGCAGATTTTCCATCCAAAAGCAATAGGAAATGCGGGATGTCATGCCCATGTACAGTGTGATTCTATTATTATGGACCATGCCGAGGTGAGTTCCATTCCGGAGATTAACGCAAGGCATCTGGACGCCGCAATCATACATGAGGCGGCAATCGGAAGAATTAATGATGAACAGCTGGTAAAGCTCCGGACAATGGGAATGACCGAGGAAGAGGCAGAGAGTGTAATTATAGATAACTTTCTAAACTGACAAAAGATAGTTTGAACTAGAGGGACAAAAAGATGAAGCTTAAAAAGAGGTTCCGGGTGATGAAAAAGGCGCTCCATATGGAGCTCAGGGAGCATAAAAGCTCCTTTATTGTATATGTAGTGCTTCGTATGCTTGTGATACTGATGATGATTCTTCAGATATTTAACAGAAATTATGAAAATGTATTCTTATGTGCTTTGACCTTGATACTGTTGGTTATGCCAAGCTTTATTCAGGTAAGGCTTAAGATTGAACTGCCCACGGCGCTTGAAATCATTATATTGTTCTTTATTTTTGCGGCCGAAATATTAGGGGAGATCCAATCCTATTATATCCGGTTTTCCTTTTGGGATACAGTCCTCCACACAATGAACGGATTTCTGGCCGCAGCGATTGGATTTGCCCTTGTAGATATTCTGAACCGGAGTAAAAGGATATCTTTTCAGCTGTCCCCGGCGTATATGGCGGTGGTAGCGTTTTGTTTTTCTATGACTATTGGAGTAATATGGGAATTTTTCGAATTTGGCATGGATATGATTTTTGGGCTGGACATGCAGAAGGATACTATTGTAAACAGTATTCATTCTGTTATGCTTGATTCCACGAACAGTAATATTCCCATAGGGATTGAAGGGATTAAAGATGTTACAGTAAATGGACAGAGCCTGGGGCTTGGCGGATATCTGGATATCGGCCTGATTGACACAATGAAAGACCTGCTTGTTAATTTTATCGGTGCAGTTGTATTTTCTGTTATCGGCTTCTTTTATATAAAGAACAGAGGGAAGGGCAGATTTGCAAAGGGGCTGATCCCGAGGCTTAAAACAAAGGATGCAGACTTCCTGGAGCAGGCGGAGGAGCAGGTGGAGGAAGAGAATTAGAATTCTTTCAGGAGGAGCGTGAAATGGAGTTCAGCCATGAGCTTATTATGCCAAATGAAGATCTGCCTTTTAAAATGTTCCTCTTTGAGGGAGCCTGCGGGAGCTATTTCCGGGACAAGCACTGGCATCGGTCAGTAGAAATATTTGCAGTTTTTGAAGGCCATCTTGACTTCTATCTAAATAACGAGGTACATCCGCTTTATTCCGGAGAGTTTATGCTGGTGAATTCTAATGAGATACATTCTATTGATGCAGGCAGCAGGAATTATACGGTTGTGTTGCAGATTCCGTTAAAGACTTTTGAAAAATATTATACGGCGCAGCAGTTTATCCGTTTTACTCATAAAAAATGCAGGCAGGATACAGAGATCATGGGACTTATCCGGGATATGTATACGACCTATTGTGAGAAGCAGTGCGGCTACGAGATGAAGGTGGTGAGCCGGTATTATATGCTGCTTTATCTCCTTGTGTCGCTGTATCGGGAGTCAGAGGTTACTTCTGATATGCTGGAGCAGAATAAAAAGCTTGGCGGGCTTTCCATGATTACTAATTATATTAAGGAGAATTATAAGGCAGATTTGTCACTTGAATCGCTGGCGGAGATTTTCGGGTATTCTCCGGCATACCTCTCAAAGATGCTGAAACGGTATGCGGGAATAAACTATAAGGCGTATCTCCAGAGTGTTCGTATCGAGCATGCATATCAGGAGCTTGTGAATACAAAGCAGACGATAAACGATATTGCTATGGAGCATGGGTTCGCAAGTAGTAAGGCTTTTACAAGAGCATTTCAGAATAAATATGGGATGACTCCCAGTGAATACAGGGGGAAGATGGCAGACGTAGAACAGAAGGCAGATAAATAAAAAGGACAAAAAACAGCCCCGGATTGGACGATTATTAGGTCGAGAAATTCGGGGCTTTCTGTTACTATATTATTATTAGAAATTTTGAAGCCTTAATACATGATAAGGAGGAAGCAGCATGATTGTGCAAAAGGTAACAGACAAGTCCTTTGGAAAATATGGACGTGTTTTAAACGGCTATGCGCTTTCAGGCCTTTTGGAGGCCATGAGACATACGCCGCTTTCGGACGGGGTGATTTATGTGCCGTCTGTAGAGGAATTGGAGGCTCTGCCCGAGGCGGAAGAATTTAAAAACCGTGCATTCGGAGGCCTGCCGATTCAGATCGGTTACTGCAACGGCAGGAACAGAAAGCTGAACGCGTTGGAATATCACCGCTCTTCGGAGATTAATGTGGCGGTAACAGATATGATTCTTTTGACAGGCATGGAGCAGGATATCGGAGAGGATTTTACATATGATACCTCTCTGGTGGAAGCGTTTTTTGTGCCGGCAGGAACAGCGGTGGAGATGTATGCCACAACGCTTCACTATGCGCCGTGTATGGCAGAGGATACAGGCTTTAGAGCGGTAGTGATCCTTCCGGCAGGAACCAATACGGAGCTTGATTTTCCGGTGAGAGAGCAGGGGGAGGACAGACTCATTACAGCAAAGAATAAATGGCTTATCGCTCACGAGGATGCCAAAATAGAAGGGGCATTCTGCGGGCTTAAGGGAGAGAATATTGAACTGAAACAGTGAGAATAAAAAAGAAAGGAAGTAGAATATTATGAACAATATGCCAGAGTTAAAGATCGGAGTAGTTGCAGTAAGCAGGGACTGTTTTCCGGAGAGCCTGTCTGTCACAAGACGGGAGGCGCTTATGAAGGCCTACACGGAGAAATACGGAGCAGAGGAAATCTATGAGTGTCCCATCTGCATTGTGGAAAGTGAAATCCATATGGTACAGGCGTTGGAGGATATTAAGAAAGCCGGATGTAATGCGCTTGTCGTTTATCTTGGAAACTTTGGGCCGGAAATATCAGAAACCCTTCTCGCAAAGCACTTTGACGGACCGAAAATGTTTATTGCGGCAGCCGAAGAGCGGGGAGACAATCTGATTCAGGGAAGAGGCGACGCATACTGCGGTATGTTAAATGCCAGCTATAATTTAAAGCTCCGCAAGGTAAAGGCGTATATTCCGGAGTATCCGGTAGGGACGGCGGAAGAATGTGCGGACATGATTCATGAATTCCGCCCGGTTGCAAAGGCGGTTATCGGGTTAAATAATCTTAAGATTATAAGCTTTGGACCCAGACCCCTTAATTTCCTTGCATGCAATGCACCAATTCAGAAGCTTTATGATCTGGGAGTTGAGATTGAGGAAAATTCAGAGCTTGATTTATTCGAAGCCTTTCATAAGCATGACGGGGATGAGAGAATACAGGCGGTAGTAAAGGAGATGGAAGAGGAGCTTGGAGCGGGTAATAAGAAGCCGGAGATTTTAAGTAAGCTTGCCCAGTATGAGCTTACCCTTAAGGACTGGATAGAAGAGCACAGAGGTTACCGTAAATATGTTGCAATTGCAGGAAAATGCTGGCCGGCCTTCCAGACACAGTTCGGATTCGTACCATGCTATGTAAACAGCCGTCTGACCGCACAGGGGATTCCGGTTTCCTGTGAGGTGGATATTTACGGAGCCCTCAGCGAGTTTATCGGAACGGTTGTAAGCGGGGATGTGGTAACCCTTCTGGACATTAATAATAATGTTCCGGCGGATTTATATAAAGAGGATATTGAAGGAAGGTTCCCATATACGCACAAGGATACTTTTATGGGCTTCCATTGCGGAAACACAGCGGCCTCTAAGCTTTCCTCCTGTGAAATGAAGTATCAGCTGATTATGGCAAGAGCGCTTCCGGAGGAAGTAACCCAGGGAACTCTTGAAGGGGATATAAAGCCCGGCAGTATTACATTCTACCGTCTTCAGAGTACGGCGGACAGCAAGCTTCGCGCTTATATTGCACAGGGAGAGGTTCTTCCGGTTGCCACCCGTTCCTTTGGAGGGATCGGCATCTTTGCTATTCCGGAGATGGGAAGATTCTACCGCCATGTATTGATTGAGAAAAACTTCCCCCATCACGGGGCGGTTGCATTTGGAAATTACGGGAAGGCTCTTTTTGAGGTGTTTAAGTATATCGG
Source organism: uncultured Lachnospiraceae bacterium (assembly GCA_948441955.1). Classification (GTDB taxonomy): domain Bacteria; phylum Bacillota; class Clostridia; order Lachnospirales; family Lachnospiraceae; genus CAPEBR01. The sequence continues at coordinate 10,373 of CAOJQZ010000070.1, forward strand.
GGTTCCGGTGGAGGAGATAGGATATAATCAGCCGGCAGGCGTAAGATATCCCACAGAGAACCCATGGAAATAAGCGCTGCTGTGAACAGAGCGGACAGCAGCAAAACAGGAGGAAAATATGCTATATATAGGAATTGATCTGGGGACCTCGGCCGTAAAGCTTCTGCTTATGGACAGTGAAGGAAAAATATGCAGGATTGTATCAAAGGAATATCCGCTGTATTTTCCGCACCCGGGCTGGTCGGAGCAGAATCCGGAGGATTGGTATGAGAAGACGATGGAGGGAATGGAAGAGCTGCTTTTGGAAGCGGATAAGGCGCAGGTTGCGGGTATCAGCTTCGGCGGTCAGATGCACGGTCTTGTAGCACTTGATAAGGAGGATCAGGTGATCCGTCCCGCCATTCTCTGGAATGACGGCAGAACAGGTAAGGAGACCGATTATCTGAATCAGGTAATCGGTAAGGAGAAGCTTTCAGAGTATACGGCGAATATTGCCTTTGCCGGCTTCACAGCGCCGAAACTTTTGTGGATGAGAGAAAACGAGCCGGAAAATTTTTCAAGAATTACAAAGATTATACTTCCGAAGGATTATCTTGCGTACTGCTTAAGCGGCGTGCATTGTACAGATTATTCTGACGCGTCGGGCATGCTTCTTATGGATGTGAAAAATAAATGCTGGTCCAAGCCTATGATGGAAATCTGCGGCATTAAGGAGGAGCAGCTTCCGAAGCTGTATGAAAGCTATGAGGCCGTGGGCACTTTAAAGCCAGAGCTTGCAGAAAGGATGGGGCTTTCCGAAGATGTTAAGATCATTGCAGGAGCAGGAGATAATGCTGCCGCCGCAGTAGGCACGGGTACCGTGGGAGAAGGTATGTGCAATATTTCCCTCGGAACATCGGGAACTATTTTTATATCCAGTAAGACCTTTGGCGTGGATGAAAATAATGCCCTTCATTCCTTTGCTCATGCGGATGGATGCTATCACCTTATGGGGTGCATGTTAAGCGCCGCATCCTGCAACAAGTGGTGGAGCGAGGAGATTTTAAAGACAAAGGATTTTGTCGCGGAGCAGGCAGATATTATGAAGCTGGGCGAGAACCAGGTGTTCTATCTTCCCTATCTTATGGGGGAGCGTTCCCCTCACAATGATCCGAAGGCAAGGGGAACCTTTATCGGAATGACAATGGATACCACAAGGGAGGATATGACCCAGGCAGTATTGGAGGGCGTGGCTTTCGGCCTGCGAGATTCCCTTGAGGTGGCAAGAAGTCTCGGTGTTAAGATAGAGCGTACAAAAATCTGCGGCGGGGGAGCAAAGAGTCCGCTGTGGAAGAAAATTATTGCCAATGTCATGAATCTTAAGGTGGATGTAATCGAAAGCGAAGAAGGCCCGGGCTACGGCGGCGCCATACTGGCGGCAGTTGGCTGCGGCGGATACGGAAGTGTAGAAGAAGCGGCCGGGAAGCTTGTAAGGGTGACAGGCACCGTAGAGCCGGAAGAAGAACTGGTGGCAAAATATGAAGAAAGATACCAGAAGTTCAGGAAAATCTATCCGGCTGTTAAGAATCTGTTTCAAGAATTATAAGGGGGCGCTTTAGGCGCACCTCTTCTGAATAAGACAGGACAGAAATTTTGCGGCATGCTGCAGAGGATGGAAATCCGTGCGGCAGTGCCGCGTTTTGTATACTTGTTCATATTTGCAGTTCTCTTTTACATAGTCAATGCCTGCCGTATCATCAAGCTCTGACAGGGCGGACAGAACGTCTTTGTAGCTGTCGTCATACCCCTTGGTAAATGTGTCATAGTTCTTATTTATACTCATATGTAAATCCTCCCCAGATGCTGTCTGT
>CAOJQZ010000071.1 GCA_948441955.1 uncultured Lachnospiraceae bacterium
CATGACCTCCTCTGCATTATGACAAGGCGCGTATCCTTTGAAGCTGCAGGATAGTCTCCCGCTTCCCTTGGTGTATCCGGCAACCTCCATCTGATAATCCCGCATGGACGACACTGGAGCACTTCCGGTAATCACAGACATCTCTCCTTCTGTTTCCGGAGGGGCAAATTCTCCATGCATCCTCTGAATATCCGTAAGGGCCCGTCCCACCATCCCAGAGGGTACCTCCAGACGAAAATCATAGTATGGCTCCAAAAGCTGGCACTCCGCCTGCATAAGGCCCTGGCGGACCGCACGATATGTCGCCTGTCTGAAGTCACCTCCCTCGGTATGCTTAAGATGTGCCCGTCCCGCTGCCAGGGTTATTTTCAGATCCGTAATCTCCGCCCCCATCAGAACGCCTCTGTGAGTCTTTTCCAACAAGTGTGTAAGTATTAATCTCTGCCAGTTTTTATCCAATATGTCCTCACTGCAGTCTGTATCTACAAGGAGGCCGCTTCCCTCTTCCCCCGGCTCCAAAATCAGATGGACCTCTGCATAATGCCTTAGAGGTTCATAGTGCCCTACGCCCTCGGTTATTTTCCGTATTGTTTCTTTATAGACAATGTTCCCGGTATCAAAGGAAACCTCTATTCCGAAACGCTCTTTTATCAGGCTTCTCAAAACCTCTGTCTGTACTTCTCCCATCAGGCGTATGTGGATTTCCTGAAGCTCCTCATTCCACAGGATTTGGAGCATGGGGTCCTCCTCCTCAAGCTGGCGGAGCTTTAAAAGCATGGTATGGGCATCGCATCCTTCCGGAAGCTTCACACTGTAATTAAGCACCGGCTCCAGCATAGGAGCATCTGCATTCTTTTCTGCCCCTAACCCTTCTCCAGGATATGTACAGGTAAGACCTGTCACTGCACATACCTCTCCTGTACGTACCTCCTGAACTGTCTCATATTTTTCTCCGGAGTAAATCCGGATCTGATTAACCTTCTCACTCCAGCCGCCATGAGCTGGATCCCCCTTTGACAGAATATCCCGGACCTTAAGGAATCCTCCTGTAACCTTCAGATGCGTAAGCCTGTTTCCCTGCGCGTCCCTGGAAATCTTATAGACTCTGGCGGCAAAGGACAGGCTCTCTTTTCCTCCCGGTATCTGTCCGGCTCCTCTCGTATATTCCTGAAGGCCGTCCAAAAATTTCTGCATTCCCTGAAGCCTAAGCGCCGATCCGAAATAACAAGGGAACACCTTCCGTTCCTCTATCAGCCTCATAATCGTCTCCTGCTTTAGAATATCCTTTTCCAGATATTCCTCAAGTGCGCCATCATCACATACAGAAATCTCCTCCCATGTCTCTTCATCCATCACATCAAATGCAATGCAGCCTTCACCAAGTTTACTTTTAAGCTTCCTCAAAAGCTTCCCTCTGTCTGTACCCTCCTGATCCATTTTATTGACAAATAAAAACACCGGTATCTTATACCGTTTCAACAGATTCCATAATGTTCTTGTATGCCCCTGTACTCCGTCTGCACCGCTAATCACAAGAACCGCATAATCCAGTACCTGAAGTGTACGCTCCATTTCCGCTGAAAAATCCACATGTCCCGGGGTGTCGAGAAGCGTTATATTCTTATTGCCCAGCTTAAGCACTGCCTGTTTGGAAAAGATGGTAATTCCTCTTTTGCGCTCAAGGGCAAATGTATCCAAAAAAGCATCCCCGTGATCTACCCGTCCAGGCTTTCGTATATTGCCGCACAAATACAGGAGGCCTTCTGATAATGTGGTTTTTCCGGCATCCACATGAGCAAGTATACCTATACATATATGTTTTACAGGCTCGTTTTTTGATGTATCATCCATCAAAAGCACCCCTTTCTGCAGCCCCTAATCCTGCATTCTATATAAACAATTCACAGTCCTTTCTTAAGGAACAGGCTTTCTTCATTGCAAGCGACGCGGCAGCTGTCATCACGCCGTTAACTCTTCTGGCCGAATGCGGACATACTGCAATACAGCGCATACAGGAAATACATTTCTTTGCATCCGCACTCCTTATATTTTCTGGTGAAATGGCCTGTGCCGGACATTTTTCCATACACAGTCCGCAGCCTATACATTTTTTTGCTGCCGCCGGCACTAATCCCGACAGACGAATCTTTTTATATGGCCGGTTCCCTGGTATATCCGGCCGTCTATATTCCCTTTCGTCTGCAAGCTTATCCAATATTGCTTTCCCATAGCTTTTAAGCCGATGCATATCCTCTTTGTCCGGTCTTCCGGCCGCAAACTGATGCAGGATCGAATGCTCTGCAACCGCGGCAATGGCGGCGATTACAGTAAACCCGCTCTTTTCTGCAAGATCTTCCATCTCAACCAACGTGTCCTCATATGCCCGGTTTCCATATACACATAAAAGCACACATCCTGCCCCGTTTCCATAGATCTTTGACAAACGTTCGGCCGCAAGCGCCGGCACTCTGCCTCCATAAGACGGCAGCGCAATTAAGATCAGATCCTCCTTCTGAAAGCTGTGTACTGAGAAATCATGATTTGCTTCTGACAAATCAACCGTTTCCACTTTCCTGCTCCATTCCCCGGATACAATCTCTGCGGCTTTTCTAGTCCCGCCGGTAGGGCTGAAGATCAACTGCACATATCTCATTTAATATTCCCTCCTTTTATAAATACCTTATCTTAGCCGGGCTCAAAATCATCCCCTGCTCCAGGCGTCCGCACAAGCTTTCATATTCCCTGAAGGAAACCTCCGAACCAAGCCAGTACTTTTTCGTTTTCCCACCGGCCGAAACATACATATACCGCTGCACAGGGAAAACAGAGCTGCTTCTTTTCCGAGGCGACGTAAGACGAATCGTCTCAATGCATGAATAAGAATAATAGTCTCTTCCCACCTTAAGATGGTCTCCGTCTATAACAATCCTCTCCCCACAAATCCCCCGTCTTATAATAAGACCGGCATACATCACAATTACACATACCAGCAGCATAAACGCAAGCAGCGTCATATATACCAGCTTCATACTGAATGTGCGGTTCACAAAAATCTCCTTTACATCGAGCATTGCAACAGCACATACAATACCCACCATAATCAGCGAAATCTTCCTCAGATATTTTCTCTCCTTTTTCATCAGTACAGAAGCCGGAAGATGAAACTCATTTTCTCCTTCTCTCCCCTGTATCAGCGCTCCCGAGACCTCATCACTATATTCCTTCACAATGGCTGCTTTTTCTTCGTCTGTCATGTGCTCTGCCTGGGCTTTGCGTACAGCCTCAAGAGCTCTCTCCAGATCCTTTTCGCCAAATCCGTAAAGTCTGCGTCTTTTGTATCCATCAGAAGTTATGAAAATAAAATAGCATTTCACCGCCGTAAATTTACTATAGGAACCGATATACGTTTTTCGTCTTATGGAAGGATACGCAAACTGTGACAGCAAAAACCGCTCCTTTCGCCCTGTCCCGGAAATACATATCTCCTCTCCCTCAATCTCTACGGTAGTCCGTCTGAAGAATACAATACCTGCACTCATAAAAATTCCCCAGACAATTCCCACCGGCCCTATTGCAATAATCTGCAAAACAAATCCTATCAGAACTCCATATACAAGCACGCGGACTGCCGCTGTCCAAAGTCTTCCTCTATATTTTCCTTCTTCTGACATAACGTTCTTTTCCTTTCCTTCTGCAACTGATTCTATTATACCTTTTACAAAAAACAAAAACAACTTTTCCTTGCAACTTGTATGACATTCTCCCATTTTTTCCGTCGTTTTGCCTCATATATTTTTTTCCGATTAATGGTAAAATAACCAGAGAAAAATACTTTTCAGGAGGCAAAGAAACATTATGGGAATTGTATTTAATAACACAGCAAACACAATTACTTTACACACAAAAAACACATCCTATCAGATGAAAATAGGACGGCTTGATTATCTGCTGCATCTATATTACGGACCTTCCATCTGCGATACAGATATGTCCTATCAGATTATGCAGTATGACCGGGGCTTTTCCGGAAATCCTTATGAGTCCCGGAATGAGCGGACTTTTTCACTGGACGCCCAGCCCCAGGAATTCAGTACCCAGCAGCAAGGAGACTTCCGCACTTCCAGCATCGAAGTTGTAAACAGTGACGGCAGCTATTCTTTTCATGGAAAAGCCGTAGATTATAAAATTACAAAAGGAAAATATACGCTGAGTACGCTGCCCTCTTCTTTCGAAACCGAAGCAGATACCGCGGATACATTGGAAGTGACCCTTCTTGACGCAGTTACAAATATAGAAGTAACTCTTTTATACTGTGTATTTGAAGAGGCGGATATTATCACCCGCGCCGTAAAGGTGAAAAATCTTGGCTGCGCCCCGGTTCATCTAAAAAAGCTCATGTCCCTGTGCCTTGACTTCTTAAACGGCGCCGACATGGATCTTGTAAGCCTTCCGGGACGCTACGGACAGGAACGCCAGGTAGAACGACAGCATATGACGCACCATATCCACACGATTGGAAGCGTCCGGGGCTCCTCCAGCCACCAGCAGAATCCATTTGTTATTCTCTGTGACAAGGATGCCACAGAGGATCAGGGCAAATGCTATGGCTTCTCTCTTATGTACAGCGGTAACTTCCTTACAGAGGCAGAGCTTGACCAGTATGATCAGCTCCGTCTTGTCATGGGAATTCATCCGAAGCAGTTTGTATATAAGATAGAACCCCAGGAGGTCTTCGAAGGTCCAGAAGTTGTCATGGCTTTTTCCGAGCACGGCTTTACCGGCCTTTCTCATCTGTATCATGATTTCTACCGGACAAATCTGTGCAAAAGCAAATTTGTGACAAAGGTGGAGCGCCCTGTTCTTATCAACAGCTGGGAGGCTGCTTTTATGGACTTTGACGATGTTAAGCTTGTGAATATTGCAAAGGCTGCAAAAAATATGGGCGTAGATCTTTTCGTTATGGACGACGGCTGGTTTGGAAAACGGGATGACGATAACAGCGGTCTGGGCGACTGGGTGGTAAATGAAAATAAAATAAAATGCGGCCTTCATAGACTTGTAGAACAGATTCAGGAGCTGGATATGAAGTTCGGCATCTGGTTTGAACCGGAAATGGTATCGGAGGACAGCGACCTGTACCGGGCGCATCCTGAATGGGTTATGCAGATTCCTGGACGTCCTGCTGTCAGAAGCCGCAACCAGCTTGCTCTTGATCTGAGCCGCAGGGACGTGCAGGACTATCTCATCGAAAAGGTTAACGCAATCCTTGACGACGCAGACATTTATTATGTGAAGTGGGACATCAACCGTTCCCTGTCTGACATCTGGTCAAATGAACTGCCCGGCGACCGGCAGGGCGAGGTATACCATCGTTATCTCCTGGGGCTCTACCGCGTCATGGATCATATCATAGGGACACATCCTGACATCCTGTTTGAGGGCTGCTCCGGCGGCGGAGGACGCTATGACCCTGCAATGCTTCATTATTATCCGCAGTACTGGGTAAGCGACAACAATAACCCTATCGACCGGTTAAAACTTCATTACGGAACCTCCTTCGTATATCCGGTATGTACAATGGGTGCCCACATTTCCGACAGCGGAAAATTCATTCCTCTCGAGACAAAAGCGGTTGTCGCCATGTGCGGAACCTTCGGTTATGAGCTGGACGCGACACATCTTAATAAAAAGCAGCAAAAAATCTGCAGGAAACAGAGCAATTTGTTCCGAAAGTATTATCCTATTATATTTAAGGGCGATTATTACCGTCTGACAAATCCTTTCGAACCTGGAAATATGACCGCGTGGATGCATGTGTCAAAAAATAAAAGAGAGGCCCTTATAAGCGTGGTTGTCACAAACCTCACCTGTAACGGACCTCAGGAATATATAAAGGCAAAGGGCCTTAAGCCCGATATGCTTTATCGGATAAACGGAGGCGGCGAAGTGCTTTCAGGCTCCGCCCTTATGAACGCAGGGCTCCCGATTCCCCGGGAGATTCCGGAATACAGCGCGTTTCAGTTTCACCTGACGCCAACAAGATAGCCTGACGCTTACGAAAAAGAAAGAGATTTAAACGGCGGGGCAGAACCGGAAAAATCCGGTTCTGCCCCCTTAAGCCTGTCAAACCAGACTGTCCCGAATGACTTTTAGAGCCGGGAGCGCATTCCCGTCGTAGTCGAAAAGGGCCTGATTCGCCCATTCATTCCCGCAGGGCCCCGGATCATTCATGTATTTGAGCGCGCTTTCTGTCGCCCACCCGCTTCCGGCTATGGGAAGCCATGCCGGCTCCCACCAGAAAAACCCTTTTCCGCGTCCCTCCGGCACCCGGCTTATTACATTCAGCAACTCCCTCATAAACTCGGCCTGTCCTTCCGGGGACATGGGGTATTCTATCTTTTCCACAAGCGCAGGTTTTGTGGCATACCCTTTCCGCTCTTTATCCGAAAGCTTCTCATATTCCTTATAATCCCTCATGGTATGCCCCATAGAGGTTTCTGCTACAATCAGATCCTTTTTGTAACGTCCGGCCACAGCCTTCATGTTTTCCTCCAGCATCTTCATACTTCCATGCCAGAAGGGATAGTAGGATAATCCAATAACCTGAAAATCCTCCCCCCTCTTCATAAACTCATCGAACCATTCTCTGTAAAGCGCATGGTTCCCTCCGTTGTCAAGATGAAGCATTACCGGTATCTCTTTTTTAACTGCCCTCACTCCGCGAATACCTGCATTCACAAGCCTTGCAATATTATCATACTTCGGAACCCGCCCTTCCGGCCAGAGAAGTCCGTTTGAAAGTTCGTTTCCCACCTGTACCATCGACAAACGGATTCCGGCTTTTAAAAAGCTCTCCACACTCTCCTTCGTATACACATACACTGCTTCCTCCAGCTCTTCCATCCCATACCGGGCCCATGCCTTTGGCTTAATTTGCTTTCCCGGATCCGCCCAGAAATCACTATAGTGGAAGTTAAGTAGAACATCAAATCCTGCTGCCGTGACCCTTTTTGCGATGGCAAGCGTCGTCTCCAGATTATTCCCTCCTCCTCCGTAAGGCCTGCCGTCCTCCGAATAAGGATTATTCCAAAGACGAAGACGGACCATGTTCACATGATAACGTTTCATAATCTCCAGAATATCCGTCTCCACTCCGCCGTCAAAATACCTCGCACCCAGCCGTTCAAGCTCCAGAAGGGTGGAAAGATCCGCTCCCTTTATAAAATTATTCATGGTAATTACTCTCCTCTGAATCAACCTTACAAATTCATCCGATTACATGCCGCAAAACGTAAAACTAAACTCCAGCTTCTTATTTATATCCAGCAGATACTCCGGATGTGTACAGGAACCCCAGCTGTCGTCCCCTGCGATTCCCATCTGTCCTTTGGAAGCACGGATCACCGTATAGTGCACATTGGGAAGCTCAAACGGATGCATTGCGTTTTCCATCTCATGAGGCGTATAGGGAAGCGCAGAAAAACTCATGGGGCCGTTTTCAGACGTCATAGCAAAGCGCATGCCTCTCCCCTTACGATCTGTCACCTCTGCATACCTTACCTCTTCTTTATTGCCGCACTCCTGGGGTACAAGATATTCCGCCATGTTATCCTTTACGAGATTCCGGTATATGCCAAGTTTTGCGCCCTTCTTACGGTCCGCATAAGTTTCTGCCGGACCAAGGCCGTACCATTTTACATGGTCATAGTCTGCGCTGAGCTTAAACAACATACCAAATTCAGGCATATCTCCAAGCTCCTTTACCGGATCATAGGTCATTGTTGTCCTGATGCATCCGTCTCCAAACACTTCATAAGTCACCTGACACTGTGCGGCAGGCGTTGTATTCAGATTATAGGTGAATGTGATGGATATACTGTTTTCTCTTTCTATAACCTCTGGCTTACAAAGAGCAAACGCCTCGTCTCCCGCCGACTTATGAGACACATACATGCTGGCTGTCTTCCACTGGGCATAGCGCGCCGGCATCTGGTTTCCGCAGTCATTATCTACAGGCGCCCGCCAGAAGTTTGGCTTTGGTATCGTCTCAAGCATCTCTCTGCCGCCATACCTATAAGAAACAAGACCTCCATACATGATCGAAAAGACTGCCTCGAAATGATCGCCTCTGACTCCGATGTTATGAGCGCTGCGGATAACTGTAATATTCTTTCTACAGGGCTCCTCCGTCTTTTTAATCTCATATACATACTGTCCAAATGCAACCTCATATCCTCTGTCTGCCCAGATTGTATCCTGCGCAAGATGGAAGGATACCGTAACTGTATACTCACCTGAAACAGTTTCTTCCGGCAGAGGCAGCCTGTAAGTCTCCTCACTGAGCGGCGCTACATGTGTCTCGAGAGCTGCTTTTCTTATCATCTCTCCATTTCTCTCTACAATCACACGGCACTCAAAAGTATCTGTATTTACAAATAAGTTCTTATTAATAATCTTAACTTCTGTTCTTCCTGCTTCTGCGGTAATGTTTTGATAATTAAATTTCACTTCCTGCATCTTTGGGGACACTTCCCGATTTCCATACACAATGCCGTTTCCGCTGAAGTTATAGTCCGTCGGACGCTCGCCGAAATCTCCGCCGTAGGCCTGGAATTCCTTACCGTAACGATCCTTCTTATAGATAGACTGATCGATATAATCCCAGATAAATCCGCCCTGATACAGCGGCTCCGTATCGGTCAGGTCTGTATATTTGTGCATTGCACCGCAGGAATTTCCCATTGCATGGGTATATTCGCAGCAGATAAACGGCTTACTTCTGTCTTTTCCCAGGAATTCCTTTATCTTTTCCACAGAAGTATACATCTGGCTTTCCATATCGCTTGTGTCATTATATCTGCGATCCCAGAACACCCCTTCATAATGCACCAGACGGGTGGGATCAAGCCTTCTGAAAAGCTGCGACATCTCATAGATATCCTTGCCGCCAAAGGATTCGTTTCCGCAGGACCAGATTAAAACTGCCGGGTGATTCTTATCTCTCTGATAGATGGAGTTCACACGATCCAGCATCATGTCAAGCCACTCCGGCCTGTCGTTGGGAACTACCCCTGAGCTGTCTCCTGTTTCCTGTACAAGATCCCAGCTTCCGTGTGATTCCAGATTTGTCTCGTCAATCATATAAAGTCCATATTCATCACAAAGCCTGTAGATAAGAGAATCATCCGGGTAATGGCATGTCCGGATTGCATTGATATTATTTCTCTTCATTGTCTCAAGATCTTTACGAAGTTCTTCCTCGCTTACATGGCGTCCGCTTACTGCGCTGAACTCATGACGGTTTACACCCTTGAATACAATACGCTTTCCATTAAGCGTCATTATACGATCCTTCATTTCAAAACGCCGGAATCCCGCCTTTTCTGTGATAACCTCCATAAGTGCGCCGGACCCGTCATATACTGTAACTGTCAGGTCATAAAGGTTTGGCTCTTCCGCACTCCAAAGCGCCGGATTCTCTATGGTTTTAGAATAAGAAACTTCCTTTTCAAGGGACGCATCCTCTTCAAATAGAATCCTGCCGTCTTTCCCAAGGCAGAACACAGCCCTGCCGCCTGCCGTTTCCTCTGCCGTTATCTTGAGGTTAACCGTAAGTTCCGCTTTTTTAAGCGTCTCATCCGGAATTGCACGAATCTGTATATCCTGTACATGAATATCAGGAATTGTATACAGATACACATCTCTGTAAATACCGGAAAACCGGTAAAAATCCTGATCCTCGCACCAGCTTGAGGACGTCCACTTAAATACCTGCGCCGCCAGCTTATTTTCTCCGTCTTCTATAAATTCGGTAAGTTCAAACTCTGAGGGTGTAAAAGAATCCTCGCTGTACCCTGCAAATTTCCCGTTGAGCCAAAGGGCAAGCCCGCTCTCTGCCCCCTGGAAAGAGACAAATAATCTTTTCCCCTTCATTCTTTCCGGAACCGTAAAATATTTTACATAGCTTGCTACCGGATTAAAGTACGCCGGTATCTCTCCCGGCTGGATCTCATCATGCCCTTCCCACGGGTACTGCACGTTGGCATACTGGGGCGCGTCATACCCCTCCATCTGAATATGCGCCGGCACATGGATGTCGTCCCATGACCTGCAGCAGTAATCCTTCTCTTCAAATCCTTTCACCGCTGATTCATAATTACGCGCATAATGGAACTTCCAAACCCCGTTCAGACTCTCCTTAAAGCTTTCATTTCCTGTCTCCGCATCCAGCGCCGAAGCATAGTATCTGTGATCGGAATGAGCCTCAAGCCTCCGATCGCAAAAATACCTGGGATCCTTCACCTTATCAAAATCAAATGTGTCCATCGAAAACCTCCTGCTGAAAATTATATAATTTTCTTCATTATAGTATACCTGGACAAAAGAAAGTGTAGTATGTTAAACTAAATAATATAACATTTAGAAACAGGTGATACATATGCCGATACATTTTAGAAATTCTCCTGTAAACGAGCCGTTTATCCTGGATTCCATCGGAAATCACTGGAGTCAGGACAGAGTCTTACGCCCAAAAGGATACCCTCTCTACCACTATCTCCACACAGAAAAAGGACAGGGGGTTATTGACGCCCAGGGAAAAACCTATACGTTAAATGAAGGGGAAGGAATTTTGATCGCCCCTTATCTTCATCACACCTATGGAAAAAATACTGAAACCTGGCTGACCTCTTTTGTTACATTCACCGGAACAATTGACAGCAGCATTTCCAAAATTGTAGGAGACCGCCAGATCATTTTCGTTGAAAAGGAACAGGGCGCGCTTATAAGCGCTCTGATTGACTCCATCATGGATGACTGGAATATTCTTGCCGCTGACAACCGTGCCCTTTCCATCAGGTGCTACTGCCTGCTGATGCATTTTGCGGACAGTATTCATACCCGCTCCCTCTCAGGAGAACCCTTGTATGTACAATATGTAGAACCGGTAATAAAAGAGATTGAAACACATTTTGATTCTACAGAGCTTACCGCCTCAGGCCTGAGCGAACAGGTTTTCATTACGCCCCAGTACCTGTCCCGCCTGTTCCGGCGGTTTTTAGGACGTTCTGTCTACGAATACCTGACGGCCTACCGGATCAACCGGGCAAGAGAACTGCTGGTCTCCAATCCTCGCATGGAGGTACAGCAGATCGCAGGACTTACCGGGTTTTCCGATACAAGCCATTTCATCGCCATGTTCCGGAAGGTAACCGGAGTAACACCGCTTGAATTCCGCAGGTTAAACTGATATCATAGGCACATACATCTTAAAACAACGGAGGATTTTTCAATGTATAATTATAAAATTGTAGAACAAGTAAAGAGAAAGCAAAAACCTTTTGCCGGACTGCTTCGCAAAGTAATGATTATTTTCGGAGTACTGCTTTTACTTTTAGGCGTCACCATCTCACAGGGCTTTATGCTTCCCGGCTTTCTTCTGGTTGTTCTTTATGCGGCCTACAATATTTTCAGCCGGAAGGAATATGAATACACGATGGAAAATAATCAGCTTTCCATTGATGTCATATTCGGCAACAGATACAGAAGACCCGCACACCTCCTTGAACTGGATGCTATAGAGGTGGTCGCGCCCAACTGGCATGAAGCTGTAGCCATGTACCGTAAAAACGACGGAACTGTCACTCTTCCTAAATATGACTACACCTCCTATGAAGAAGACACCCCTTTTTATACTATGATTATTATGGAAAACCGCACAAAGATAAAACTGCTTCTTGATTTGTCTGACGAGATGCTGCAGATACTGAAAAGAAGATATCCTGACCGGGTTTTTCTTTCATAAGAATATCCGCTTCACAAAACCAGACAAAAAAAATGTCTGTTGTTGACGAAACTCATACAAATAGTACATGCTTGGTCGAATTTGCACATTATACGAGTGTTTATGCAAACTATCCTCTTTTTCATCTTGATATAATGTCCTCATAGAAAATACTTTGACAATAAAAGGAGGACAAAAAGTATGAAGAAAAAGTTACTTTCAGTACTGCTTGCAGGCGCAATGGTTTTTTCACTTGCAGCATGCGGAAACAGCGGTTCCGGTGATGATTCATCCGCTGGGAATGAAGGAGGCGGTTCCGAGGGAGGAAACAAATTAACCGTATGGGCATGGGACCAGACCTTCAACATCAAGGCTATGG
>CAOJQZ010000072.1 GCA_948441955.1 uncultured Lachnospiraceae bacterium
TTGGATAATGGATTTTACTTTGAAAATCTATGGTATCTAATCTTTATCTTTTTTGCAGCGGTAATTGTATGTGGAATAGTTTTGAAAAAACAAAAAGCAAAATAGTTTGAAGGGAAAAGTTTTGAGCAAAGCACAATGGATACTTTGCACTGTCTGTGGCAATAAAACCCGAACCATGCTGCGGAAAACGTCAATGCTATTTAAGAAATTGCCTCTTGACCTCACATCTCGTTTTACCTATGATTAAGGTACAGACAAACTCTGAAAGAAGGTATTTTTATGTATATAGCAGATTTACATATCCATTCCCTCTATTCCCGTGCAACCAGCAAAGACTGCACCCCGGAAGCTCTGGATCTGTGGGCAAGGCGCAAGGGCATCGGAATTGTAGGAACCGGAGACTTCACACATCCTGCATGGCGGCAGGAGCTTGAGGAAAAACTTGAACCCGCTGGCGGCGGTCTTTATACATTAAAAAAAGAATACCGGATAGACGATTCTTCTGTTGCAGATTTCATACAGCCTCATTTTGTGATTACCGGGGAAATCAGCTCTATTTACAAAAAATATGATAAGGTACGGAAGGTACACAGTCTCATTCTCCTTCCCGGCCTTGAAGCTGCGGAAACTATTTCTCAAAAGCTTTCAGCCATTGGAAATATTCACTCGGACGGAAGGCCTATACTTGGCCTTGACTGTCATGACCTGCTGGAGATCCTTTTGGAACTGTGTCCTGAATCAGTATATGTTCCCGCACACATCTGGACCCCTCACTTTTCCCTGTTCGGCGCCTTTTCCGGTTTTGATTCTGTAGAAGAATGTTACGGCGGCCTGTCCTCCTATATTCATGCCATGGAGACAGGCCTGTCCTCCGACCCGCCCATGAACTGGAGAGTTTCTGCTTTGGATCGTTACCAGCTTATTTCCAATTCTGATGCACATTCCCCGGCAAAGCTTGGACGGGAAGCAAATCTTCTTAATATTCCCCTTTCCTATGAGGGTCTGCGAAATGCCATCCAAACCGGAAACGGACTTAAAGGAACCATAGAATTTTTCCCGGAGGAAGGAAAATATCACTATGACGGCCACCGTAAATGCGGAATCTGCCTTACTCCTGCAGACGCGGAAAAATACGGCGGGATCTGTCCGGTCTGCGGACGTAAGCTGACCATTGGCGTCTCACACCGCATCGAACAGCTTGCAGACCGGCCAGAAGGGCATGTGAAAAATCATGCTGATCCTTATGAAAGTCTGGTCCCTCTTCCAGAAATTATCAGCGCCTCTGTGGGATATTCCTCCGCCAGTGTCAAGGTGCAGAAGGAATACCAGAATATGCTGAAAAGGCTGGGCCCTGAGTTTCCTATACTTCGGGATATTCCCCTGGAAGAAATACGAAGCGTGTCAGGTGTCCTGATTTCGGAAGGAATCGGAAGACTAAGGAAAGGTGAAGTCACAAGAATTCCGGGATTTGACGGGCAATACGGCACGATCCGCCTGTTTACTCCCGAAGATCTTGACAATCTAAACGGTCAGATGAGTCTGTTTGATAATCCGATAAAGTCATCTGTACAGGCTGCCCCGCCTATAAAAGAATCTGTGGCAAAGGAAAGAAGAATATCTGAAAAGCAACATTCTCTCCCTTCTCCCAGTAATAAAAATATTCCTGCTCTGTCAAAAACCGCGGCTGACGAAAACCAGCGGCACGCCATAGAAAGTGTAAGCCGTGTCGCAATGGTAATTGCAGGACCCGGAACCGGCAAGACGCATACCCTTGCCTCTCACATCCTGTATCTTCTGGAAACAAGAAGAATAAAGCCCTCTCATATTACTGCCGTTACATTTACAAATCAAGCGGCAGAGGAAATGCGGGAACGTATCCGAAAACATTTGGGGAAAAGTACCGCCGCAAGAAAGCTTACCATCGGCACCTTCCATTCCATAGCCTGGAAACTTATAAAGGAAAGCGGCAGCTGCGCTTCTCTTGCCGGTGAAACAGAAACAAGAGATCTGGCAGACAAAATTATAAAAGCATTTCATCTGGACATGACAGTCCCCCGCTTTTTAGCTGAAATATCGAACTATAAAACAGGTATTTCGTCTGCCTTTACCCGGATAGATGCATTTGAAGCATATCAAAATTTCCTTAAAGAATGGAACCTGTTGGATTTTGACGACATATTAATAGAGGCCCTGGGACTTGCACAGAATAAAGAATCTGATACGCCTCAATTTTCTTATCTTCTGGTGGATGAGTTTCAGGATATAAGTCCTCTTGAGTATCAGCTCATGAAGGCATGGAACAGTGATGGAAAGGAGTTGTTTGTCATCGGAGATTCCAATCAGTCCATCTATGGCTTCCGGGGATCTGATTCAGGCTGTTTCAAACGGTTTTTGAAAGAATTTCCAGAAGCCCATCCGATTACACTGGAAGAAAACTACCGCTCTACACCTCAGATACTTGCCTTTGCATCCGAAATTATTTCCAAAAATCCAGACGGGTATAGACATTTGAACCCTAACAGACCGGACGGACCTTCCGTACGGCTGGCAGAGGCTGAAAGCGCTGCAGCCGAGGCCATTTTCATTGCAAAGGAAATAAACCGCCTTGCCGGAGGAATCGGAATGCTGGAAGCGCAGGAACTGTACCCGGAAAGCGACGGCGTTATACGCAGCTTTGACGATATCGCCGTTCTGTATCGGACGCACCGTCAGGCGGAGCTTTTGGAATCCTGTCTGAAAAAAGAAGGTATCCCCTATGTGGTGTCGGGACGGGAGGATTACCTTTTAGATCCGGCCGTTCGGGGAACAATAAGCTTCTTTGAAAGCCTTTTTGAAACCGAAAACAGACTGGCAGGACAGACAGCGCTGAAGCTTTTATGGGGTCTTGAAGAAGGGAGACTGACAGAAGGCATTTACGTCAATATGGCAGAAAAATATATGCCTTTAATTAAAAAGAAAAGAACTTTGAAAATCTTGGAAGAATGGATATCCGATTTACATCTGGAAAATAAAAAGGCAATACAGATGCTTTGCCAGACGGCCGTATTTTATCCTGCAATGGCCGATTTTATAAATGCGCTGAAATTTGGAGTGGAAAGCGATTTAAAACGATGCGGAAATAAACAGTATAGATCCGGCTCCGTTACATTAATGACCCTTCACGGCTCAAAGGGACTGGAATTCCCGGTAGTTTTCATTTCCGGAGTCAGAAAGGGGCTGATTCCATTTGAAAGCGGAGGCATTATTTCAGATGTAGAGGAAGAACGCCGTCTGTTTTATGTTGGCATTACCAGAGCCAGAGAAACTTTAATTCTTACTTCCTCAAAAGAGAGGTCCCCGTTTTTGAAGGATTTACCGAAAAAAACGATAAAATCGGAAAAAATATGTCAAAGAAAAAATGAAGGACACTACAGACAGTTAAGCCTGTTTGAATGACCTAAGATACAGTAAATGAGGAAAGGAGCCTCAAAGACTCCTTTCCTCATTTTTTTAGTTTCTAGAAGCAGCGCTTTCTCTTACCACCAGAGATGGCTGAAAGGTTATGCATTTTTTCGTATGTATCCCGCTATCCACCTCTTCAAGCAGAAGCTTTACTCCCTCTACTCCCATATCATATACTGGCTGCCTTACCGTGGTAAGCGGCACATCGAGAATTTCTGAAAAGAAAATATCATCATATCCAATCAGCGATATCTCCCCCGGGACAGAGTATCCCTTCTTCTTTAATCCGTTATATACACCGTAAGCCGACATATCGTTAAACGCAAAAATTGCACTGACATCAAGATTTCCTCCGGAAAAGTATTCCGCCGCTCTCATCCCACTTGCCCAGTCGTAATCCCCTTCAAAGATCCACCCAGGCTCGCATTCGATTCCATATTCCTGCAGCGCTTTCTGATAACCCACATACCTTTCTTTTGAGTCCTGCAAAGCCAATGGTCCTGTGACACACCCAATACGGCGGTGTCCCAGCCCCAGCAGATGCTTTGTTGCCGCATATCCTCCCTGCATGTGATTTACAATAACTGAACTACAATCTGCTTTTTCCAGATACCTGTCAATCATAACAAACGGAATCTTAAGCTTTTCCAGAAGCCGGATGCTTTCCTTTGCTTTTTCTTTATCACTGTCCCGGGACATACAGAACAGGACTCCGTCCACTCCCTTTGCCGCCAGTACCTCAATATAGGAAAGATCTCTTTCATGAACATCATTCGTATTACACAGAATCAAATTCCATCCCTGTTTTCTGCAGGCATCCTCCACTCCTTTTGCCAGAGTAGAGAAGAAAACGTTGCTCACATCCGATATAATCAATCCGATCGTCTGCGTCCTCTTTTTTACCAGTCCTACAGCAATCTGATTCGGGCGGTAATCTAGCTTTTTGACCGCGTCCATAATCAGATCCTTCGTATGCTGGGGAATTTTATTTGCCTTATTATTTAATACCAGCGAAATGGTCGTCACAGAAAAGCCGGTATAATTGGCAATATCCTTGATTGTAGTTCTCACCTTCGCACCCTCATTTCTTTTACTATCAGTATAACGTATTGTATCATATTTGAGCTAAAATAATTGCAGTAAAATCCGAATATATTCCAAATATTTCTTTAACTCCAGATATTCATTTGGCTTATGTGCCATTTCCGGATTTCCAGGCCCGAAAAGAAGCACCGGAAGCTCCGGAAGCTGCCGTATTAGAACAGAGGCGTCCGTAAAATAGTTAATTCCCATATGTTCATACGGAAGCTCTCTGCGCTCTAATTCCCTGTCAAGCCTTTTAACCCAGGAAGAATTTTCTGCAATCTCTATTGCTGCCCTCTCATTCTCTACATATACCTCTGTACGAAGAGCGTCCTTTGTCTGTTCTTTGTATCTGCCTATAATTTCATCCGCAAACGCCAGTACCTTTTCTCCGGTAAGCCCCGGTATCATCCGGATATCGAAAGTAAGCTCCGCCTCGTCCGGCGTCATGTTCGGCGCAATCCCTCCTCTTATACCTGAAATCTGTGCTGTAGAAGTGCCCAGAATCTTATGCCTTCCTTTCTCTATCCTTTCCCTTAAGTCCTCAAAGATACGAATCCCATAATGCACGGCATTGATCCCTTCCTCCGGGTAAGCGCCATGACTGGTTCTGCCATGAACCCGAAGCTTAAGCCACAGACAGCCCTTTTGCGCCACGCCGGGTCTTAGGCCTGTAGGCTCTCCTATCATCAGAAAGGAAGCATGATCTAAGGCTCCGCTTTCCAGCAATACCTTTGCTCCCGTTCCGCCCTTTTCCTCATCGCAGGTGCCGCAAAACAGAATCGTCTGCTTCGGAATACGGTTTTTCATTTTCATGAAGCCTAATGTCCACGCCATAGCGGCAAGTCCGCCTTTCATATCACTGGCGCCTCTTGCATAATAGCATCCGTTCTTTTTTACCGGCACGGCAGGATCCGTATCCCATTCCGACAGCTTCCCATAAGGCACCGTATCCAGGTGGCCGTTCCAAATGACCTTTTCCTCTGTCCTTCCATTCAGAACCGCCACCACATTGGCCCTCCTGCCGTCAATTTCCTGTAACCCCGCCTGAACGCCGCATTCCTGCAGAAAATCTTTAATAAATACCGCTGCGTTTCTTTCTGAATCAGCTCCGTTCACACTGGAAATGCTGAGAATCTCCTTTAAAAAGCTTTCTTCATCATATTTCATCATACGCATTTACCTGGTAAGCCATCCCATAATTCCTGCAAACACATGAGGATAATACTCCCATTCACAAAACTGCGGCGGCGCCCAATGCGGCGCACAGTCCGTTGTAAATACTGCGCTTCGTCCTTTCCCATAAGCTCCGAAGGCGATAAATGGATCTCCTCCAACAGTCGCCGCTATGTCGGCCTCCGGTTTTGCTATCGTCTTATTATAACCCAGTACCTCCGGCCATTCCGCCGGTATCCCCTCCAGAGCCTCATGCTTCTTTACCGTCACAGGCCTGATCCCTTCGCAGCGCTCCATCCTGTCGTCTACAGACAGTACCTCCACCGGAAGCACCTCCTGAACAGCCGTATCATGCCATTTTCCCTTTGCATCCACTCCGGAAAATGTCAGGTAGCCGCCGATCATAAGAAGCGCCCCGCCGTCCAATACATAGTCTCGGATCAGATTCGCTCTGTTGGGCTTCCTTTCGCTTCTTGCAAAAGTTGCAGAAGGAAGAAGCAGCGTATTTGCACCGATATCGGAAAGAATCACCGCATCATATTCCTTCAGCCCCTCCATGGTAAACGGAAACTTTTCCGATGCAATATGATTGGGCATAAATTCCACCTCATACCCGTTTTTGTTTAATGCGTCAACAAGCCACTTCTCTCCTGTTTCATATGTAGACGTATAAAAGCTGTCAAAGCCCTTCACATGTGTTGTATAACTCATCCAGGATTCCCCTGCCAATAATATTTTTTTCATATCTCTTTCTACCTTTCTACTCTTTTTTATAAACCGGCATGCTGCCAATCCCCATATCCTTTTTCACTCCGGCGGCGCTTACCCAATACCCGGCCTTTCCGGCGCTTCGCAGGTATCGTTTTTCAAAGGAAACCAGCTTTCCATTTGTAAACACATAGGACGCCCGTTTTACCCCGGGACTTACAACGATAAGATTTGCATAAGCTCCTTTTCCTGCATGACCAAAGCTTTTTCTCCACTCCTCATTGCCGGTCCGCTCTGCCAGCAGCTTTGCCGGATTGCTGGTCATAAGCGCCACCGCGTCCATTCTTTTTAAAATGCCTGACTCCGTCATCTCTAAGATGCAGGGGATATTATCCCTCGTATCCCCAAAGCCCTTCATAACAGACTGATTCTGCCCGTCGGAAACAAGAATCTTAACCTTTCCGTCTCTAAGCGCCTCAAGGGCAAGACGCCTTGCCTCCGGATGCATCCGTAGTCCCTCCAGACTTCCCCTGTTCTCCCGCAGCATCGTCGTGACAAATTCTCCTGTGAAAGACGGCTCTTTAAGAAGCCTAATAATTTCCTTCATGGCTTCCGCCGGATCTCCATGAGTCCCACATCCCACGGCATTCGCGTGCCCCAGATGAAGCTTTCTTCCTCCTGCCAGTCCGCACAAATGAATCGTGTGCTCTACGTCCTGAGTGTGGGACATAAACATAAGACGGGCCCTGTCTGTTATCTCATACAATGCTCTGATTTTGTCATCAGGTAAGAGAAAATGTCCCATATGCTCTTTGATTCCAATCACATACCGGGCGGTACGGTTTACAATTTCATTTCTGCTTAGCTTTTTCTTCTTTACCTCAGAGGATAATGTCCCCTGGAACATCTCCACCAGTTCATCTGTATCAAGCCTTGTGCCCAAGACATTTGACGCGCCGATATACACTCCTGTATTAATCGGAAGTCCTCTGTCCATCTCCGCCCCTAAAAGTGCCGGCGCCATAAACGTGTTGCCGGCGCCGGGAGAAAATGCTGTTGTCACGCCGTCTTCAGCCGCTCCATAGGCCGTGTTTGTATGAATTTCAAACAGATCGCTGACATGAAGATGCATGTCAATAAGACCCGGCCAAATCTCCATCTCTGAACAATCTATGATTCGGTCGCCTTTTTCGGGCTTAAGATCTGGTCCTATTTCTATAATCCTGCCGCCTTCTATTATAAGATCCATTTCATCCATAATATGATTCCCCGGATCTACCAGAAGCCCGCCTCTCAGAATGATTCTTTCCATCCTCTATTCTCCGTTTCCTGCGTCCGCCCACTGAAGAATCAGATGTGCATAGATCTTTATTGCGTCCAGATACTGGTCTGTAGTTACATATTCGTTTACCGCATGGCACTGCTCCAGAGAGCCCGGTCCGTACTGCAGCGTCGGACATTTCACAATATTGTACCATGTTCTGGAATCACATCCGGCAGGTGAACCCACAATCTTTACCTCTTTTCCAACAGCCTCCCTGTACGCATTCTTAAAAGCATGTACAAAGGGATGCGAAAGATCCATTTCAAAGGGATTTCCGGTCTGATAGATATGGATTTTCGGCTTGTGCTCCCGAAGCCATTCATCCCCCTCGCAGCAAGTGAGTATTGCATCTGTATACTCCTTCACTACCTGATCGTGGCTCATAAGTCCCGGGAGATAATGTACGCAGGTTTTAAAACAGCAGTAATCCGGTATTGTAGAGCCTGCCTCTCCTCCATATATAACCCCTACATTGCTTGACGGAGGCGGGAGAAGCGGATGCTTATACTTTAAAAGCCACCGGTGCTCCAGTTCATTTATGGCGTTCATAAGCTTTCCTGCCTTTTCAATTGCATTGACGCCGGAAAGCTTAAGTCCCGAATGGACGGCCACGCCTTCCACCTCAACCTGGAAAAACACCCATCCCATGTGTGCAGCAATCAGCTCATAGTTGGTTGGTTCACAAACAACCACTGCATCTGCCTTTACGCCGCTCATTGCCGCGCATAAAGATCCGTTGCCGCCGCCTTCCTCATCACAGACAGAGGCATATTTCACGGTAACAGGCAGTTCAATTCCTGCGTCCTTAAGAAGCTCGGTTCCCATAATGCATGCCATAAGTCCCGCTTTCATATCGGCGACTCCAAGACCTGTAATCCTGTTTTCAATCACACGGGGCTCAAGGGGCGGAATGGACCAGTTATCTTCATTTTCCGCCGGCATATGATCAATATGTCCGTTAAACAATATGGACTTCTCACTCTTCCCCTTAAATGTGGCGTACACATTATATCTGTTTTCGTAATTATGTCCCGGGGTTCCCTCTCTGTACAGTTCTTTGCACTTTAAAATGCTTTCTTCCTTCAAATAATCCTTTTCTACTGTGTCCGCGCCAATGTCTCGGAAGACTTCGGAAAGATATTCCTGTCCGGCCGCCTCCAGACCTCCGTCTATCCCATGTCCGATATCATGGGTATCAATGGAAACAAGCTTAAGCAGACGATCAATATATTTCTGCTTATTTTTCTCTAATGCCTTTTCTATCCTCTGATCCATTACATTCCCTCCCTGTCTTTAATCATTATACTGACTGCCTCTGCAAGTCTTCTGTGGCCTTCCTTATCAAGATGAATATGGTCGTATTGTCCCGGCGTTACAATCCCGCCGACATCCAGATAGAGCCATCCCTGTTCCTTTGCAAGCTTCTCATATTCGTATTTTAGTAATTCACTTTTTTCCTCTGCCCCTGCGCCAAATTCGGCATAGAATGGACTCTCCTTTAGACCCCTCATAGGGGGCGGCGCCATTAATATTACCCGCGCCCCTTTTCCTGCAAAGCATCGTCCTACGTTCCTGATTCCGTCCCTTATCTCCCAGGCCTCTGCATGATACATATCCTTGCAGTCATTGGTGCCCAGCATGATTGCTGCATAGTCAAGAGGGGCATGCACCTCCGCGCAGAACATCGCTCCCTTTTCCCCATTGACAAACGGCTCGATGCTGCTTTCATACTGGGTTGTTCTTCCGCACAGGCCGTTCTCAGCTACATGATATCCAGTCCCCAGCCTCCTGCTTAAAATCCCCGGGTATCTCTCCTCCCACGAGAAGCGGCCGTCCTTAACGGCGTCATAGCCCCAGGTATTGGAATCACCAAAGCATAATACATTTTTCATCTGTCTTCCTTCTGATACCTCTCTACAAATTCTTCCGCGTCAAGAACATCCTTGCCCAGACCAATCCGGCCTGCAATTTCTCCTATCTGAGGCCTTTTTATTCTGCTTTTTTTCAGAATATCATCCCGGCCAAAGCATTCCCGGACATTTCCGTCCAGTATAATCTTTTTATTTGCCATTGCTACCACTCTGTCAAAATAACCGGCAACAAATTCCATATCATGTGTAATCGTTATGACACCGATTCCTCTTTCTTTCATTACGTCAAGAAAACGCGCCAGAATATGGATTCCCTTCAGATCCTGCCCTGCCGTAGGCTCATCCAGAATAATATACTCAGGTTCTGTTGCAAGGATTGCAGCAATGGTAACAAATTTGCGGATCACATATGGAATCTCAAAGGGATTGCTCTTTAAAAACCGCTCAATGTCAAACAGCGCCGCTGCCTCCCGAACCCTCCTGTCAATTTCTTTTTCATTCATCTTATAGTACTTCGGCATATATGAAATCTCTGCATACACAGACTGATTAAATATCTGATCGTCCGGATTCTGGAATACATAGCCTACATGCTTTGCAATCTGCGCGGTTGTATAATCCTTCGTATTTTTCCCGTTTACAAACACGTCTCCTTCCGACGGCTTATGCAGGCCGTTCATCATTTTTACCGCTGTCGTCTTGCCTGCCCCGTTTTGACCTACAATTGCAATACGCTCTCCCTGCTCTGCCGTGAGGTTCAGATGATCATTGGCCAAAAATCCATTAGGGTAGGTGAAACTTGCATTTCTCAATTCAATTTTTCCCATGCTCTTTCCCCCTCTCTAACAGAAGTCTAATGCATTCCTCCGACGTTACCGGAACCTCGGGAAGACAGATTCCGTTCTCCATAAGCTCCCGGTTCAGAATCACGGCCTGAGGAAGCATCGCTCCCCTTTCCAGCATGCCCACATCGCTTAAAACCTCTTTTACCGGTCCCTTCCTGACCAGCTCGCCGCCTTGTATAATCAAAACCTCATCCGCATACTCTGCC
Organism: uncultured Lachnospiraceae bacterium; assembly: GCA_948441955.1. GTDB lineage: Bacteria > Bacillota > Clostridia > Lachnospirales > Lachnospiraceae > CAPEBR01. The sequence continues at coordinate 10,655 of CAOJQZ010000072.1, forward strand.
ACCAGATCCACCTTGTGTTCAACCAATATAATTGTCTTGCCCTTGTCTTTGAGCATACGGATAATTTCAAATATACGCTCTGTTCCTTCCGGGTCAAGCTGAGAAGTGGGCTCGTCAATCACAAAAACATCCATATCCATTGCTATGATTGAAGCAAACGCAACCCTTTGTCTTTGTCCTCCCGACAGGCGGTTCGGATCATTTTCAAGCAGCTCCTCTATCTTCAAAAGCTCCGCCACTTCAATAACTCTCTGAATCATCTTTTCCTTTGGAATCCCCAAATTCTCAAGTCCCAGCGCAATCTCCTCAAATACGGTTTTCCGCACTCCGCTTATCTGGGTAAAAGGATTCTGAAAAATATATCCCATCCTTGTAGACAGCACATCAATATCCTTTTTTCTGATATCTTCACCTTCAATCAGTACCTCTCCCGAAAGCTTCCCCTGATAAAAATGCGGTATCAATCCTCTTAAAAGGTTGCAAAACGTTGTTTTTCCGCCCGCATTCTCGCCTATTACGCCATAGAATTTTCCCTCCTCCAGAGAGCAGGTTATATTTTTTAAAGCAGGCGTATGCATCAGCGGATATGTGTAGGTCACATCTTTAAGCTCTATAAAACCCATAGGTAAATCCTCCCCGCAATTAACGCAATAAACGCTATATCAAATACTGCCACCAATATCTTCTCTCCCACAGCAGCCTTCGGAAGCTCTACAAGAAACGTATGCTCCACCGGCGCTGAAAAAGCTCTTGCATCCATAGCAATCGATTTTTCCTCTGTACTTGAAATTGCATTAAGGACAAGGGGACCCATCACCGGAATATATGCCTTTGCCCGCTGAAGAAGATTCCCTTCTGTCTCAATACCTCTTGCCTTTTGCGATTCCATAATCACCTGGGCGCTCTGGCCAAGGTCTGTAATGGTCTGAAAGGATGACAGTATAACAAATGAAACCATGTGGGACACGCCCTTTTTCTCCAGAGAATATGTGAGATCCTCCATTGGCGTCGTTTTAACAAATAAAACCTGCTAAGAAAAGTCAATAGCTTTTTGCAGGTTTTTTAAATATTTT
>CAOJQZ010000073.1 GCA_948441955.1 uncultured Lachnospiraceae bacterium
CAGAGATATATCAAAAGGTAAGATTGAACCATCTGTACGGTAAAAGCGCAGAATTTAGCAAGTTCTAAGTAGTTTTCAGGCGTGCATTCTGGTAAAAAGGCAGTCTGGGACGGGATATCATCTGCCGGGGCATATCCCGGCGGTTTTATCCCGTCCCATATTACACTAACATCCTGCTGCCTGACGAAGCGCTTTTGCAAGCTGATCCGGACAGGAAGTAGGTTTATTTCCGCAGGTGATTCCCTCCATACGGGCAATAGCGTCATCCACCTTCATTCCGCGTACAAGGCTTGCAATACCCTGAGTGTTTCCATTGCAGCCGCCGACAAATTCTACATTTTTAATAGTGTCTCCATCAAGTTCGATCTGAATCGCCCGTGAGCAGACACCGCGCGGTATATATTCCATATGTACCCTCCTTCTTAAAGTGTGTTGTATAGTATATGCAGCGAGAGTCCGGAAGGAATCCGCCGCATATCGCTATTCATCGGAAATTATAGCAGAAAATAAGAAGGAATACCATACTTTGCATAAAAAGTTTTGTAAAGCAGCGCTCTTAGCGGACTAAACACAGGTATTGAATAAAAGGCGCAAAATGATTATTCTAGAAAAGGATCAAAAAATTGCTGCTGCCTATCCTTTTGAAGATTGTTGTATTCCATATAAAAATAATCATTCACTGCTTTCGAGTATTCTGAATCCGCATTATATGAGTACTTGTTCATATCTTTATCATAATAGGCTTCAGACATCAGAATCGGAACATCATCCCTTAAATTCAGCATATATTGATAATACTGTGACAATGGCACTTTTGCAGTTTCAAATAACGTAGGAACCAAATAATTCATACTAATAGTCCCCATATCTTTATCTTCAATATCAAAATTCGCCCAGATTATAAATGGTGTGCTCCTCAGCAACAGTGAGCTGCCAGAACTATGTTCCAGTTCTGCTATGTCCTTAGCAAAAGAAGGTGAATGATCTCCTACCATACACACAATTACTTTTTTGTCATACTTTTTTAACTGATCTGTCAAATACTTGAATGCTGCGTCTGACATTTTTATACCTGTCAAATATTCATCTATCACCTCATTAAGCTCTCCATAATTATTACTCACATGAACCGTATCAAATTTTCTTTCATTTATATCCCACGCCCCATGATTTTGGATTGTCAGCAAATAATTAAACTGAGGGGTATCGGTGTGCTCTCTCATCCACAATAAAAGATTTTCGTATGCGCTTTCGTCTGTCAGAACCCATTTATTGCCATAAGATTTTCTGTCTGTAAAATCATCATAAAAATAGTACTCGTCGATCTCCATATCCGCATAAGCGTTAATTCTATTGTAATTTGATCCTTGTTCCGGATGGCCTGCTATAGTATAATATCCCAGTTGTTTTAAATGACTGAAAACAGTATTCGCCCCCTTCATATTAATAACATGAAATGGAGTAACCCCGGGCATAAGTCGTAATGAATTGCTTGTTAACAGTTCATACTCTGAACAGTTGGTACTGCCGCCAATATATGGGACTACTGCATAACCTCTGATTGTATTTTCCAAGGTATATGTGTTTTCCAAATAAGGAACATCTGTTTTTATATTGGTGATTAGGGATAAATCATAAAAAGATTCATTTAAAATCAAAATAATATCTGGCGGCTCATTTTCCCAGATGTCATGTTCAACGTTTACAAAATCAATATTATCTATACCCTTCTCATATCCATCCGGCATCTGAAGAAAATTTGAAGAATCAAATGCTAATCTTACAGTACAAGCTGCATAACCATATTGATGATAGGAACTTTTCCATGCTCCTGCCACTTTCTGATCCATAAAAGGAGCTGAAGATGAATATGTGAAGAAAAGAATTCCAAACACTATAATGTATATACAAAAAACTTTTATTATTCTTTTCCAGAGTATTCTTTTTTCCTGTTCCTTATTACTTATTCTTTTAATGATATAGCACAATACAATTTCAGCACAAAAAATATATATTATCTCAGCTATATTTTTAATATCAAATTTATAGCCGCCTATAACATTTAAGGCTGTTTTGAAATTTTTCAATTCCATAAAAGTCAGTGGAGTTCCATGAAACTCAATAACATAATAATTTACCGCTGAAAGCAATGTTATAAAGACACTGAAAATTACACATGATTTCCATAATGAATTTATAATTGAATGAATAAACAGATATACCGTACATACCGTCGCTATATTGATCGCTATATATTTTGCACTCATAGTAAATATATCTATCCAGTTATCATATGTAGAACTAAGCTCCAGCTGAGTCCAGGCCAAAAAAAGGATTATTATGATAATCAAATATATGAAAATAAATTTAAAATTTTCAACAGTCAGAAGAGGCCCAATTCTCAACAAGCTCTTTTTCCAGGCTAAGCCGGCAGCATAGAATAGGATCAGGCAGGCTAAGCTAAGAAGCGGCAGGATTCCAGCGCTATACAGCAGCAGCTCCGGCTGTGAATAGACATGGCGGCAATCAAAGGAAAGGTCCGCGTATTGCACTGCGTCCCCCTCTTCCCATTCGGAACAGCGTAGATTCCATGTGCCGCTGTCCCTTCCTGCAGAGGACAGAATGGCAACGCTGCCGGCGTAGGGGGTATACGGAAATCCAAGACGGACCTCATCTGCTACAAAGCACAGGGTCAGTCGATTTTTAAAGCCGTCTTCTTTAGGCCAAATCATAAAATTGTCCCATTGTTCCCGATATAGCCATCCAGAGTTTTCAGACACATAGACCTCGGCCAAGGGGACGTTTTCTCCGTCTACCGTCACATCGCACAGGCATATCTCACCGGCGGTCTCAGCACTCAAGGAAATAAATGTCTTCCGCTGAGTGGGGAAAAATACATTTCTGCATACAATTATAATCAAAACGGCTGCAGCAACAGACAGCAGTATTACTTGGGGCGCCGGGGCAGATTTAAAAATCCAGCCGGCAGCGTACAGAATTATTCCATGAATGACGGGAATGCCCACAAACAACAAAGGGCGTAACCATATAGGCCTTAATATGTACACATTGGTCACGTAAGCCGTTGTACAAAGGCTGAAAAGAACCCAGACCAAAATGAGGAATATCTTTGCCGGCATCAGATTTGCAAACATTTTTTTTAACATACTCATTTCAATGGCCTCCATTCTTCCCGCGTATAGGGTATAAGTGGTTATCGCGCTGAGCTAGTATATTCTAAAATGCTGAATAAGACAATAATAAACAGTGTTAGACCTTTCTATCCACTGTTACTTTGTTGACATATAAGTACATATAGTATATCATCAAGTCGACAGCAAGGCAACCATGCTGTTTCTCAACGAGTGCAGATACAGTTTGGTGAAGATACGATACAATAAATAGGAAGTTTTGTGAGAGACATTCTCGGAAAGAAGGAGGAAACCATGATAGGGATTATCGGAGCAATGGAGGAAGAGGTCAGTGCATTAAAAAATGAAATGGAAAATCCGGAGACCGCAGAATATGCGTCTATGACCTTTTATAAGGGTATTTTGTGCGGTAAGGAGGCTGTGGTAGTGCGAAGCGGAATTGGCAAAGTAAACGCGGGTATATGCGCACAGATTCTTGTAGATAAATTTGGAGTGGATATTTTAATCAATACAGGTGTTGCGGGTTCTTTAGATGCGGCAATTGATATTGGCGATATGGTGATTTCATCAGATGCGGTACATCATGATATGGATGCGACTGTGTTTGGAGATGCGGCAGGACAGGTGCCCCGGATGGATACGTTTTCATTTCCGGCAGACGAAAAGCTTGTAGAGCTTGCACGGGAGGCAAATGAGAAGGCAAATCCGGAGATCCATACATTTGTTGGAAGAATTGCCAGCGGCGACCAGTTTATTTCCTCTCTGGAGGCAAAAGACAGGCTCTCGGGGATTTTTGGCGCATTATGTGCAGAGATGGAAGGGGTGGGCATTGCCCATGCCGCATACCTGAACAAAGTTTCGTGTGTCATTATTCGTGCGATTTCGGATAAAGCAGACAATAGTGTAACTATGGATTATCCAGAATTTGAAAAACAGGCAATTGTCCATAGTGTAAGGCTTGTGAGGGAATTATTGTCCAGGCTTTAGAAGGATATGGACGTAAGCTGGGGGTAATAGCAATGCGGAAATATGACAATGCCCTGCAAAATATGCCATGCCGCTGTCGTAACATGGAAAATGGTTTTTAAGCCTTCCCCATGAATTTCAGGTATAATTCATAGAAGAAGGAGGGCTTTATTATGATAGCACTATTGTTGGACAAGTATATTATTTATGTACTTATGGGGGGAGCTGCCGTTTGCGGCATTGTAAGTAAGCTTATTGTCAGTATAGCGCTTAAGCGTTTGGTAAAAGCTTCGGGGAATATGAATAAAAGCACACATCCATTGATGCGCCTTGTGCGTGCCAAATTTGAACATGCATGTATGATCAGTGAAAGGGTGGAAAATGTAGGGGTGTTTGTGGACAAGTATCTGTACGAGTACCGTGCGGCAGGTATTAAGCTCCACAGCTTAAGAAGGATGGAGCATGCGGCGTCAGGAATATGTTTGATACTTGGAATATTAGGTGCGGCGCTTTCTTATGTCAGGGACGGCATGCAGGAACATGTAATCCGAACAGGAGCTGCAGGCGTCGGGCTTGCGATTCTTGTATTTTTAGTTCATCTTATGACGGATGAGGGTTATCGGATGAATGTGGTACGTAATTATATGGTGGATTATCTGGAGAATATTTGTATGCACCGATATGAGAAAACATATCAGAAGGAGCTTAAGGTAATGTCGCCGGAAGCGCCTGTGCCTGATTTTGGAAGGGTGTCAGAGGAAAAGGATATTCCGGACAGACGTACAAAGGTTCAGGAGCCGGTAAGGCCCCGTCCGGGCAGAGAGGTCCCTTCTCCGGAAACGCCGCCGGAAATCACGCCGCCTGTTATGCCGGAGCCATATGAGGTGCCGGATACCACACCGCCTGTACTTGTGGCAGATGAAATGGAAAAAGAAAAAGCAGGACCGGATGCGGCCGATATACTTGCGGCAGCAGTGAAGGCGACAAGACCAGTGAGGACGGAAAAGAAGGAAAGGCAGGATAGACAGGAAAAGCAGCAGGAGGTGTCAAAGGACATTCTGATCCGTCAGATTCTGGAGGAGTTTATGGCTTGATTAACACAGGAGGATTTGTTAAAATATAGATATATTCTTAAGAGGAGGAAAAACCATTATGGGAAATAAAGTAACATTTGACTATTCGAGGACAGGTGCGTTTATCAGCGCACACGAAATGGCTTCTATGAAGAAAATTACTGAAGAGGCAAAGGCGGAGCTTCTTGGGAAAGAAGGTGCGGGGAATGATTTTCTTGGGTGGATTGATCTTCCGGTAAATTATGATAAAGATGAGTTTGCGCGTATCAAAAAAGCGGCTGAAAGGATTCAGAGTGATTCGGAGGTGCTGGTAGTTATCGGCATTGGCGGTTCCTATTTGGGAGCGAGGGCAGCAATTGAATTTTTACGCCATAGCTTTTACAATATGGTTTCCAAAGAGATTAGAAAAACTCCGGAAATCTATTTTGCAGGAAACAGCATAAGCAGTACATATTTGAAACATTTGATCGAAGTGATCGGAGACAGAGATTTCTCGGTTAATATTATTTCCAAGTCCGGAACAACGACAGAGCCTGCAATCGCATTCCGCATTTTCAAAGAGCTTTTGGAGAAGAAGTACGGGAAAGAGGAAGCGGCAAAGAGAATCTATGCCACGACAGATAAAGCAAGAGGAGCGCTTAAGAAGCTTGCAGATGAAGAGGGCTATGAGGAATTTGTCGTACCGGACGACGTTGGGGGACGCTTTTCTGTCCTTACGGCCGTAGGACTTCTTCCGATTGCGGTCAGCGGCGCGGATATAGACAAACTGATGGAAGGCGCGGCATCCGGAAGAGACCTGGCAGTTAACAGCATATTTGAAGAAAACGATGCTTTACTTTATGCGGCAGTACGCAACATTTTACATAGAAAAGGTAAGAGTGTAGAGATACTTGCGAATTATGAACCTGGTCTGCACTATGTATCAGAGTGGTGGAAACAACTATACGGCGAGAGCGAGGGAAAGGATCAGAAGGGGATTTTCCCGGCATCTGTAGATTTCACTACAGATCTTCACTCTATGGGGCAGTTTATTCAGGATGGAAGCCGTATTATGTATGAGACAGTGCTTGAGGTGGAGGAATCCAGAGAAGAGATAATTATCGGAGAGGAGCCGGTAGATCTTGACGGACTTAATTATCTGGCAGGGAAGACGGTTGATTTTGTAAATAAGAGCGCTATGAATGGAACGATTCTTGCACATACAGACGGAAGTGTGCCGAACCTTCTGGTTAAGATACCGAGGCAGGATGAATATACCCTGGGACAGTTATTCTATTTCTTTGAGTTTGCCTGTGGTGTGAGCGGATATATTCTTGGAGTAAATCCTTTTAATCAGCCAGGGGTGGAGAGCTATAAGAAAAATATGTTTGCTCTGCTCGGCAAGCCGGGATTTGAAGCAGAGAGAGAAGCATTATTAAAGAGACTGTAATGGGAACTCTGTATAAAAGGCTTAAAATCTATGGATCCTCTGATTATTATGGTTTCCACATGCCGGGGCATAAAAGAAATAAAAGATTTGAAGAGGATATTCCGGCCTGCGGGATTGACATCACAGAGATAGAAGGATTTGACGATCTTCATCATGCGAAGGGGTTACTTAAAGAGGCGCAGATAAGGGCGGCGGCTGTCTATGGAGCTGATGAGACGCATTTTCTTGTGAATGGAAGTACTGTGGGGATATTAAGCGGAATTCTTGGTGCGACGAATAAAGGTGACAGGATACTTGTGGCAAGGAATTGCCACAAGTCTGTTTATCACGCAATATACATGAATGAGTTGAAACCAGTATATCTGTATCCTGGCTTTGACAGAGACTCACAGCTTAATTTGGAAGTATCTGTGCAGGAGGTAAGAGAAGCCCTTGAGGCTTATTCTGATATCCGCGCAGTTGTCATAGTGTCACCGACCTATGACGGAGTTGTGTCTGATATATCAAAGGTGGCGGCGGCAGTACATGAAAAAGGACTGCCGCTTATTGTAGATGAAGCCCATGGGGCTCATTTTGGCTTTCATCCATATTTTCCGAAAAATGCAAATGCCTGCGGAGCGGATATCGTGATCCACAGCGTCCATAAAACCCTGCCGTCGCTGACTCAGACGGCGCTGCTTCATATTAACGGAGAGCTGGTAAACCGAAGAAGAATAAGAAGATATCTTCACATGCTGCAGTCGTCCAGTCCTTCTTATGTGCTGATGGCAGGCATTGATTCCTGCATACACTTGCTGGAAACAAAAAGAGAAGAGCTGTTTTCTCCCTATGTGGAGCTCTTAAGAACATCGAGAAATGCCCTTAAAGGCTTGAAACAAATTAAGCTTGCAGAAGCAGAAAAATTTGATTACTCAAAAATCATTCTCTCAGTAAAGAATAGCGGTATAGATGGAAAAGAGTTATACAGGATGTTGTTTGAACGTTATCATTTGCAGATGGAGATGATGGCGGGAACCTATGTGCTTGCCATGACTTCGCCGGGTGACAGCCCGGAGGGCTTTGGGCGGCTGGTGAAAGCGGTTTCGGAGCTTGACAGGGAGCTATGTGCGGAACAGGGAGCCGGAAAATCAGAAGGATGCCATGTGCTGCTTCCAGAGCCGATTAAGCTTACCGCTGCTTACAGCAGCGCTGAAATAGATAAGATCATTATGAAGCGGGAAGCAGAGGGAGTCTGCAGCGGCAGAAAGAGATTCAGGGTGACACAAAAGGAAAGCGAGGGATATGTGGCGCTTGAGTATGCCTATCTGTATCCTCCCGGAATTCCGCTGATTGTGCCGGGAGAGAAGATTACCAGGGAAGCGGCAGAGCTTCTTGAGAGATACAGGCAGGCGGGGTATCAGATAGAAGGCACAGAGGAGGAGGGAAAGATAGAGGTTTGGGGATAATGGGAAAAATATATTATATTATGGGTAAAAGCTCCTCCGGGAAAGATACTATGTTTAAAGAAGTTAAAAGGAGGCTTCCAGGGCTTCGGACAGTTACTTTATACACCACAAGACCGATGCGGGAAGGCGAAAGAAACGGTGAGGAATACTTTTTTGTGCCGGAGGAAACATTAGATATATACAAATTGGAAGAAAAAGTTATTGAACTTCGCACTTATAATACTATTCATGGAGTATGGAAATATGCTACAATAGATGATGGACAGGTGGCGCTTAAGGAAGCAGACTATCTGATGATGGGAACGCTGGAATCCTATACCCATATCCGCGCGTATTACGGGACGGAAAATGTCATCCCGCTCTATCTTGAGGTGGAGGACGGAGAGAGACTCTTCCGTGCGTTGAAGCGCGAGCAGTTACAGCCATCTCCCCGGTATGCAGAGCTTTGCAGAAGATTTCTTGCAGATTCGGAGGATTTTGCAGAGGAAAAGCTTAATAAAGCGGGAATTACCAGACGATATAATAACAGAGATAAGATACAATGTATAGAAGAAATTATAGGGGACATACGAGATGGGAAGCTTTAAAGATGTAGTTGGACACAAAAACGTAATACGGTATATCCAATGTGCGGTAAAAGAGGATAAAGTATCCCACGCATATATTATTAACGGAGAGAGGGGTTCCGGTAAAAAGATGCTTGCAAAGCTTTTTGCCACTACTCTTTTGTGTGAAAAAGGAAATGAGGATCCTTGTAATACATGTCACTCCTGTATTCAGGCAGAGAGCGGCAATCATCCCGATATTATTAATGTAATCCATGAGAAGCCGAATTCTATCGGTGTAGACGATATCAGGGAGCAGGTCAACAATACAATTGAGATTAAGCCTTACCGGGGACCTTATAAAATATATATTATTCCGCAGGCGGATATGATGACCGTACAGGCTCAGAATGCTTTACTGAAAACCATAGAGGAACCGCCGGAATATGCAGTAATTATGCTTCTTACGGAAAATGCGGACACATTGCTTGCAACAATTAATTCAAGATGCGTCATGCTTAAGCTTCGCAATATTAAGGATGTGCTTATCCGGAAGTATCTGATGGAAAGAAAAGGAGTTCCGGATTATAAAGCGGATATTTGCGCGGCATTTGCCCAGGGGAGCATGGGGAAAGCCATCATGCTGGCTGATTCCGAGCATTTTAATGAGATCAGGGAGGAAGCGCTCCATCTGCTTCAGCATGTTCATGAGATGGAAATTGATGAAATCATCCAGGCAGTGAGCCGGGTGAGCGCATATAAATTGGAAATTACAGACTATCTTGATATTATAATGATATGGTATCGCGACGTCTTGTTATATAAAGCAACTCTGGAAACAGAGAGGGTCGTACTTAAGGACCAGATAAATTACATGAAGGAACAGGCAAGAAGAAGCTCTTACGAAGGGATAGAATTGATTCTTAAGAGCCTGGAAAAAGCAAAGAGAAGGCTTAACGCCAATGTGAATTTTGAATTGGTGATGGAGCTTTTGTTCCTTACAATAAAGGAGAATTAATATATGGTAAAGGTAATAGGTGTAAGATTTCGTCCGGCAGGCAAGATTTATTTCTTTGCGCCGGGTAAGCTGAAAATTGGGACCGGGGATAAGGTTATTGTAGAGACGGCAAGAGGCGTAGAGTTTGGAGCAGTAGTTACAGGACCAAAGGAGGTGCCGGAGGAGCAGATCACGCAGCCCCTTAAGCCGGTTATCCGGGTTGCGACTGCAGAGGATATAAAAAAAGAAGAAAAGAATCGTGAGAAGGAAAAAGAAGCATTTGGAATCTGCCTTGAAAAGATCCGCAAGCATGAGCTTGATATGAAGCTGATTGATGCGGAGTATACGTTTGACAATAATAAGGTGCTGTTTTATTTTACCGCCGACGGCCGTATTGACTTTCGTGAGCTGGTGAAGGATCTTGCCAGCGTATTCAGAACCAGGATTGAGCTGAGACAGATCGGAGTACGGGATGAGACGAAGATTCGGGGGGGAATCGGAATATGCGGACGGCCACTTTGCTGCCATACGTATCTGTCAGAATTTGCACCGGTATCTATTAAGATGGCGAAGGAACAAAATCTGTCGCTGAATCCGACGAAGATATCCGGTGTCTGCGGGCGTCTCATGTGCTGCCTTACCAACGAGGAGGAGACCTATGAGGAGCTTAACAGCCGTCTTCCGGGAAATGGGGATCATGTGACAACTCCCGAAGGATTACGGGGAGATGTACATTCTGTCAATGTGCTGCGGCAGCTTGTGAAGGTTATTGTAACACTAGATAATGACGAGAAGGAGATCCGGGAATATAAGGCGTCCGAGCTTCGCTTTAAGCCCAAAAGAAGGAAAAAGGACGTCAAACTGTCCAGGGAGGAAATGGCTGAGCTAAAGGCGTTGGAAGAAAGGAACGGGACGTCAAAATTAGATGATGAATAAGGATGTGCAGCTTAAGGAGGGAGAGCGCCTGGATGATTTACAGATAAAGGGGTATCATCTTATCCAGAATCCGGGACGGTTCTGTTTTGGAATGGACGCCGTGCTGCTATCTTCTTTTGCAAAGGTGAAAAAAGATGAGAAGGCGCTGGATCTCGGCACAGGGACGGGGATTCTTCCTGTTTTGCTTGAAGCAAAAAACAGCGGGGTATCCTACACAGGTCTGGAGCTCCAGGAGGAAAGTGCGGATATGGCAAGACGCAGTGTCCGTTACAATGGACTTGAGCATAAGATCGAGATTCGGACAGGAGATATCAGAAGGGCAGGGGAGATATTCGGAGCCGGCTCTTTTGAAGTCATTACAGTAAATCCGCCGTATATGATTGGTAATCATGGGATAAAAAACGAAAATGAAGCGCTGTATATTGCCAGACATGAAGTGATGTGTACACTGGAGGATATTTTGCGGGAGAGCGAGAAGCTTTTAAAATGGAAGGGGCGGTTTTATATGGTGCATCGTCCGTTTCGCCTTCCGGAGATATTTATGAAGATGTGCGCTCATAGAATTGAGCCGAAACGAATGAGACTTGTATATCCTTTTGAGGATAAAGAGCCTAATATGGTGCTGATTGAAGGCTTAAGGGGCGGAAACCCAAGACTTACGGTAGAGCCGCCGCTGGTGGTGTATCAGAAAGACGGAAGCTATACCAAAGAAGTGACGGGAAATGGATATGTTGACATATAAAAACTGGAGCAGGCTGTAATGGCTCCAGTTTTTATATTGTAAAACATAAAAGTCTGTATTAATGTCTTGGATTATCTTTGACAATCATACATGCCTTTGTAGCTTCTACGGTAACATCGGAAATATATCTGTTTGTGTAGAAGCTTAAAAGCGGATCAACAGCGGCGGGCGTAGTTACGATATATTTGGGCAGCAGTCCGCTTAATGTCAGAGCACAGGTGTCGGCGACGCAGCGCTCACAGGTGCACACATCAAACTGACGCATAAAGTAAATAATCTTATCATTTACAATAGCCTCCATGACATTTACACGGGCGAAGTCCGGTTCCAGCGCTATCTC
>CAOJQZ010000074.1 GCA_948441955.1 uncultured Lachnospiraceae bacterium
AATTATGGAATGGCCAGAATGGTTTCTGCAAGATTTGTAAGCTCCGCCCCATCGTTCCCGGCTTCCATGATGGAAAGGGAATTCAGCTGTACGCTTACGGTGGTTTTTTCTCCGTAAACCGGAGCTGCAGCGTATTGCTCCATCAGCTCGACTAATGTACGGTCTACCTCGTCTTCGCTGTAATAGGTGCCGGAGTTCCATTCCGAAAAAACATTTGTGAGGCTGTTGTTGGGCGTCACTGCCACGTCTACAGTATAATTAAAGATACCGTTTTCTTTTTTGGGAATCCCAACAGTATAGACGCACTGCTTTAATAAGGTTTTAAGCGCAGCGGTATATCGTTCTGTGTAAGCGGGGGCCATGTCGTCCGGAGGAGTGAATACATCCTCTTCATACCAGGCCAGAGCTTCCTCCTCGGTCATTTCCGCATGCTTTGCAAACTGGGTAACTTCACCTTTAAATGAGGCGTCCAGATATGCTTTCAGGAAGTCCTGTGCATCCAGAAGCTCGCAGATGCTGTTATAAGGATCCATATACCCGGTTACAGTGCGTGATAAAAAGGTGTGCAGATCCTCCTCTTTAATCGAAAAACCATCTCCCTTTCTTGTCACTGCGACGGTTGCATAGGTCTTTTCCTTAAAATGCGGCGTTTCCTTTAATACGGCTTTTGCATTGTTAAGGAGAGCCGTTACCTCGCCGGTTAGGTCGGAAGAGGCAAGAGAAGAAAGGTATTCTTCGGTTGCCGTCTGCAGTGTGGCGGTAACATCAAGGGGCGTATAGGAGACCTGAACAGTAAATCCATCTTCTCCATTCTTTTTGGCGGAGGTCATTTCAAATTCAATGGTTTTAAAGGCTTCCTGCAAAAATGAAAGGTAAGACGCCCGCAGTTCTTCAGGAAACTGCAGAATGTACTGGCTGTTGCTTTCTTCGACGCCGTCTTCAAGAAGAAAGCTTAATTTCTCAGCGTCTGTTTCTTTTATCGAAGTAATTTGTTCTCCGAAATATTGATCGGCGGAGTCTTTATCGCTGCATCCTGCCAGAATAAAAGACAGGAGAAGTGTAAGAGTGAATAAAAACTGTCTCTTTCTCATGATGGTCCCTCCAGATATTTTATAGTAAATATATTTTAACATAAATATTGCTGGAAAAACATGCCCATTTTATATATAATGATGATGGCAGCAAGTAAGAAATATTAAGTAATCCAAACAATGAACAAAGGAGAGGTATTCATGGAAATGTTGAATCTTGCAAAGGAACTACAGGAGAATTCTTATCCGGGCCGCGGTATTATAATCGGGAAAAGTGCGGACGGAACGAAGGCAGTGACAGCTTATTTTATTATGGGGAGAAGTGAAAACAGCCGTAACCGTATATTTGCAGAGGAGGGCGAGGGTATACGCACGCAGGCGTTTGATCTGGAAAAGCTTGAGGATCCCAGTCTTATCATCTATGCGCCGGTACGAGTTCTGGGCAATAAGACGATTGTAACAAACGGCGATCAGACAGACACGATTTACGAAGGAATGGATAAGCAGCTGACTTTCGAGCAATCCTTAAGAAGCAGGAAATTTGAGCCGGACGGACCAAATTATACGCCAAGGATCTCTGGAATTATGCACATCGAAAATGGAACCTACAATTATGCTATGTCCATTTTAAAGAGTAATCATGGGAATCCTGAAAGCTGCAGCCGTTATACATTTGCATATGAAAATCCGGCGGCCGGAGAGGGACATTTCATTCATACATACAAATGCGATGGGAATCCGCTTCCAAGTTTTGAGGGAGAGCCTAAGCTTGTAGAAATACCGGACGACATGGATGCTTTTACGGATACCCTGTGGAACAGTTTGAATGAGGATAACAAGGTTTCGCTTTTTGTGCGTTATATTCATATTGCAGACGGAACCTATAAGACAAGGATTGTAAATAAGAATCAGTAAGGAGGAGTATCAGGATGAAAGAGTTAGAATTAAAATATGGCTGTAACCCAAATCAGAAACCTTCCAAGATCTATATGGCGGACGGAAGCCGGCTGCCTATCGAGGTGTTAAATGGAAAGCCGGGTTACATTAATTTTCTGGATGCGTTTAACGGATGGCAGCTTGTAAGCGAGCTGAAGGACGCAACCGGACTTCCGGCGGCTGCGTCCTTTAAGCATGTTTCACCGGCAGGAGCGGCAGTAGGGCTTCCCCTTAATGACACACTTGCCAAAATCTACTGGGTGGATGATCTGGGGGAGCTTTCTGCGCTTGCCTGCGCGTATGCCAGAGCAAGAGGAGCAGACAGGATGTCTTCCTTCGGCGATTTTATTTCTCTTTCCGACGTCTGTGATGCCGATACAGCAAAGCTGATCAAAAGAGAGGTTTCCGACGGCGTTATTGCTCCCGGATACACCGAGGAAGCGCTTGAGATTTTAAAACAGAAGAAAAACGGAAATTATAATGTAATCAAAATAGATCCGGAATATAAGCCGAAGGCGCTGGAGCATAAGGATGTATTTGGAATTACATTTGAGCAGGGAAGAAATGAATTAAAGATAGATGAGGAATTTTTTGCCAATATTGTTACAGACAATAAAGAGCTTACAGAGCAGGCAAAAATTGATCTTGCAATTTCCATGATCACGTTAAAATATACGCAGTCGAATTCCGTGTGTTATGTAAAGGACGGACAGGCAATCGGAATCGGTGCCGGACAGCAGTCCAGAATCCACTGTACACGTCTTGCCGGACAGAAGGCGGATAATTGGTGGTTAAGGCAGTCTCCCCAGGTAATGAACCTTCCCTTTGTAGATTCCATCCGCCGTGCGGACCGGGATAATGCAATTGATCTGTATATTGGCGAGGACTACATGGACGTGCTTGCAGACGGCGCATGGGAGCATATTTTTAAAGAGAAGCCAGAAGTATTTACAAGGGAAGCAAAAAGAGAATGGCTTGACAGGATGACGGACGTGGCTCTTGGATCAGATGCATTTTTCCCGTTTGGAGATAACATTGAACGGGCTCATAAAAGTGGCGTGAGATATGTGGCGCAGCCAGGAGGTTCGGTGCGGGATGATAACGTGATTGCTACATGTAATAAATATGGAATGGTGATGGCGTTTACGGGACTTCGTTTGTTTCATCATTAGAAATATAATACTTTCCCAGGGGTTTCGGGGACTGTCAGACAGAGAGGACAGTTCCCGGAGCCTTCTTTAATCTTCTGCCGGATGAAGTGCAGGAAATCAAGAGCTTTGAAAAAGGCTGTCCAAGTTGTTTTTTTAGCTGAGAATTATTGAAACAAAAAAGGAGGACGAAGATGAACCATAAACAGAAGTACAAATGGAATGAAATGACAATGGGAGTCTGTTATTATCCGGAGCATTGGGATAAAAGACTGTGGGCGGAAGATCTGGACAGAATGCTTGCCGCAGGGATTACAGTGGTCAGGATTGCCGAATTTGCATGGAGTAAGATTGAGCCGGAGGAAGGCAGATTTGAATTTGGATTTTTTGATGAGTTTTTGGATTTATGCGGACAGAAACATATGAAGGTTATAATAGGAACGCCGACGGCCACACCTCCGGTCTGGCTCACAGAGAAGTATCCGGAGGTGTTAAATTCTACAAAGGAGGGCATATTATACCGGCACGGGGGCAGAAGGCATTATAATTATAATTCGCCGGTTTATCAAAAGCTCAGCGCCAGAATTGTGGAAAAGGAAGCGGAGCATTATGGAAAACATCCGTCAGTTACAGGGTGGCAGATTGATAATGAGCTCAACTGTGAAACCTGTGAATTCTACTCTGACGCAGATTCAAAAGCCTTCCGGGTATTTCTGAAAGAAAAATACGGTACGCTGGAGGCCTTGAACGAGGCATGGGGAACGACTTTCTGGAATCAGACATACACAGGCTGGGATCAGGTTTATGTACCGCGCAATGTATTGAATCAAGGAAGGAATCCCCATCAGCATTTGGATTATTATCGGTTTTTGTCATACAGTACTATAAAATACTGCGGCATGCAGGCAGAAATTATCCGGAAATACAAGAAGCCGGAGGATTTTATTACAACCAACGGTATATTTTGGAATGTAGATAATCACCGTATGGAAAAGGAATGTCTGGATGTGTACACTTACGATTCCTATCCCAATTTTGCATATGGACTAGACAGAGATCCAAAAACCGCGGATGATTTAAATGACAGGAAGTGGACCATGCATTTAAATGAAGTACGTTCTGTATGTCCTCATTTTGGAATTATGGAGCAGCAGTCTGGCGCCAATGGATGGACCACAAGAATGGAGGGACCTGCGCCGAGGCCGGGGCAGCTTACGCTCTGGGCAATGCAGAGTGTTGCCCAGGGAGCAGATTTTATATCCTTTTTCCGCTGGAGAACCTGTACGATAGGAACTGAAATCTACTGGCATGGGATTTTGGACTATGACAACCGGGATAATCGGAAGCTTATGGAGGTTAAGGATTTTTACCGGAAATTGAAAAGTATCAACGCAGTATGCGGGGCGGAAAATGTAGCGGCCTTTGCACTTGTTAAGGATTACGACAATGAATGGGATACAGAGGTAGACGTATGGCACAGGAGAGTGGCAGAGGAAAGTGAGAAGGAAATTTTTATTGCATCCGAGCTAAACCATACAGCCTATGATATACTTTATCTTCAGGAGGACAGTGAACTCTGTGATCTCTCGAAATATCCTGTGCTGATTTATGCCCATCCGGCAATAACAAATGAGAACAGAGTCCGTCTTCTGAAAAAATATGTAGAGTCCGGAGGGACACTGATTATCGGATGCCGTAGCGGATATAAGGATATGAACGGACGCTGTGTGATGCAGCCTCAGCCGGGATTATTCAGGGAAATTACAGGTTCGGATGTAAAAGACTTTACCTTTGTAAGTCCGGCAGAAGAGCCGGTATGGGCTTCCGGCGGGGAAGACAGGATTGATATGCCGTTGTTCAATGACATATTAGATATATCAGAGGGCGTCAGAAGTGTAGCCGAATATAGGAACAGTTATTATGCGGGAAGAACTGCAATTACAGAAAGGAAACTGGGAAAAGGAACAGCAATTCATATGGGAAGCGCCTTTTCAAGACAAAATACGGAATGGCTTTTTGATTACGTGGGAATTAAGGAACCCTTTAAAGAGGCGGTAAATGCGCCTCAGGAGCTGGAAGTAGTTATGAGAAGGAAAGATGATAAGCGGTATCTTTTTGTCCTGAATTTCCAGCCGAAGGAAGAAAGCTTTATTTTGAAGCAGGAGGCAAAACTTTTATATACCGGGGAACGTGTACAAGGCGTGCAGAGTCTTCCGGCATATGGGACGGCTGTTTATGAGCTGCTGTAATATCAGAAAATGATACCCGAAAATATTTGGGGTTGTATCTTAAAATAAAACGCTATATAATAGTAAAGATGCAAAGGCAACTGTTGAAAAAATGTCAGATGACATGGAGGAGATGAAAAATGGGCAAATATTTTGGAACAGATGGTTTCCGCGGAGAAGCGAATGTGGTTCTGACTGTTGAGCATGCTTTTAAAGTGGGAAGATATCTGGGATGGTATTACGGACAGGAGCATAAAGCAAAGATTGTTATCGGAAAAGATACAAGAAGGAGCAGCTACATGTTTGAGTATGCACTGGCATCAGGCCTTACCGCTTCAGGGGCGAATGCATACCTTCTTCACGTAACAACAACCCCAAGCGTATCCTATGTGGCAAGAACAGAGGACTTTGACTGCGGAATTATGATTTCTGCAAGCCATAATCCCTTTTATGATAACGGAATTAAGATTATCAACGGAAAGGGGCACAAGATAGAAGCAGAGATAGAAGAGAAGATAGAAAAATATATTGACGGTGAGACAGGGGAGCTTCCCCTTGCGAGGAAAGAGAATATTGGTCGTACCATTGATTATGCTGCGGGGAGAAACCGCTATATCGGTTATCTCATTTCTCTTGCGACCCGGTCCTTTGAGGATAAGAGAGTGGGTCTTGACTGCTCTAATGGAAGTGCGTTTGCTATTGCAAAAAGCGTTTATGACGCCCTTGGCGCTAAAACATATGTAATTAATTGCGAACCGGACGGAACAAATATTAATACAAACTGCGGCTCTACACATATTGAAGTGCTCCAGAAGTTTGTCAGGGAGAAAAAGCTGGATGTGGGCTTTGCCTTTGACGGAGATGCAGACCGCTGTATTGCCGTAGATGAGAACGGCGAGGTGATTGACGGCGATCTGATTCTCTATATATGCGGAAAATATTTAAAGGAGAATGCCCGTTTGAGCGGCAATACCATTGTGACCACAATCATGTCGAATCTTGGCCTATATAAGGCTTGTGACAAGGCTGGGATAAAATATGAAAAGACCGCTGTTGGAGATAAGTATGTATATGAAAATATGGTAAAAAATGACTTTTGTATCGGCGGCGAGCAGTCCGGACATATTATTTTCAGCAAGCACGCAACTACCGGTGATGGGATTCTTACCTCTCTTATGCTTATGGAGGTAATGCTGGAAAAGAAGATGAGCCTTGCAAAGCTTGCAGAGCCGGTAAAGATCTATCCGCAGCTGCTCCAGAATGTGCGGGTGCTGAATAAAAAGACAGCAAGAGAAAATCCAGAGGTAATAAAAGCAGTGAACGCCGTAGCTGAAGCCCTTGGAGACGACGGACGTATTCTTGTGAGAGAAAGCGGAACCGAACCTGTAATCCGTGTAATGGTAGAGGCGGTAACGGATGAGCTGTGCGCAAAATACGTAGCGCAGGTTGTAGAGACAATCCGGTCAGAAGGATTAGCTGTAGAATAAATGAACTTGGGACGCAACAAAATTGATTTTGCTGCGTCCCAGATTTGTTTTTACCGTTCAAATGCCAGTTCAATTAGTTTTGCAATTAGATCCTTTTTAGAAATTCCTTCGGCCTCCCACAGCATAGGATACATACTGATAGCTGTGAATCCGGGCATGGTATTTATCTCGTTGAAAATAACCTCGCCTTCATCTGTTACAAAGAAATCTACTCTGGAGAGTCCATAGCCGTCTACAGCATTGAAGATTGCCTCGGCAGCTTTTTTTACTTTTGCAGCGGCCCCGTCAGGAAGCAGAGGATTAATTACGGTGCGGGATTCTTCATTAAAGTACTTCGCTTCAAAATCATAAAAATCTGCAGCGGCAAGGATTTCACCAACGCCGGAGGACTGCACAGGTTTCTGGCCGCCGCCCAGTACGGCGCACTCGATCTCATGACCATAAATCATTTCCTCAACAAGAATTTTCCGATCATGCTTTGCGGCCTCTTCAAGTCCCAGGATTAGCTGGCGGCGGTTTTCTGCCTTACTTACGCCTCTTGAGGAGCCAGCGTTGGAAGGCTTAATAAATACGGGATAAGAGAATTTTTCTTCTATCTTCCGTATGACTTCGTCCATATTTTTTTTCATCCGCCAGCTCATAACCGGAACATAATCTGCCTGTCGGATTCCAAGATCATCAACAATGATTTTTGTATACAGCTTATCCATAGATACTGCCGAGGAAAGAACACCGCAGCCCACGTAAGGGATTTTTGCCATTTCCAAAAGTCCCTGAACAGCTCCATCTTCCCCCAAGGGGCCGTGAAGCACCGGAAATACTACGTCTATCTTTTCCTGTATCATATTTCCATTTTCAGCGATTATGACACATTGTTTTGTGGCATCAGGCGAAATAACCGCTTCCGCCTTGCTTTCCCGCCATGCTCCTGAGCGGATATCATCAATAGAATCCGTTCGAAGCCAATGGCCGTCCTCTGTAATTCCGATAAGCAACAGTTCATAATTTCCCGTGTTAATCTGTTCAGCTACATTAGCAACCGACATACAGGATACAATATGCTCGGAAGACTGACCGCCGAATAATACAGCAATTTTCTTTTTTGTCATAAGTGTCTCCTTTTTGTTTTATTATATGGAATGGAACCCTTTTCCTATGATTTCACTTGTATTAGAAATCAGGAGAAATGCGTCCGGAGAATTTTCTTTTATATAATTCCTCAGCCTGACAGCCTCTACGCGGTTCAGCACAGTAAAAATAATATATTTATCCTCACCGGAAAAGGCGCCTTTTCCGGAAACAATCGTTGCACTTCTGTTTAAATGCTCCTTGATGTAGTCACAGATTGGCTGCGGATTTTTGCACACCACATTAAAATACTTAGATAGGTTCAGACTTTCAATAAATCCGTCTATCATAAAGGAACGCGCGGCAAGTCCAAGGAAGGAGAAAAGACCGGTTTCGATATCAAACACAAAGCATCCGCTTAAGGTAATGACCAGATCCGTGACCATTAAAGCCTTTCCGATGTCAAGACTTGAGTATTTTTTCATAATCATAGCAATCACGTCTGTTCCGCCGCTTGAAGCGCCGATATTAAAGAGTATGGCAGAGCCAAAGGCAGGCAGCGCGATTGCAAAGGCCAGTTCCAGTATAGGCTGGTCAGTGAGCGGATGATTCATAGGATAAATACGCTCCAGCACAGATAAGGATACCGATAAAAGAATGCTGCAGTAACCTGTTTTAGCGGCAAATCTTTTCCCAAGAACAAAGAAACCAATAGCGAGAAGCAGCATATTTGTAATAAATGTAAAGTCGCTGGCAGAAAGGATGCCTGTCTTTGCGACAAGAACAGCTAAGCCGGTAATGCCGCCAAAGGTAAAATTATTGGCAAATTTGAAAAAGTAAACGCCTACAGCCATAATCAAAGTACTGGCAGTCATTAAAATAAAATTTTTAAATTGTGATTTCATCATACCTTCCTCAATATTAAAATTTTCTTGTGTTATTCCGTTCCCAATTGTAACGCCGGTATATAGAAAAGTCAATGAAAATTGCAAAAACAGAACACCGAAATATTACTGTGAATAGTAATGAAGATTCAGCACATAATATTTTTTATGAAGGAGGAGTAAAAGATGCAGAAGTATTTACCGATTACGGACATATACGCAAGAGAAATCTTAGATTCCCGGGGGAATCCTACTATAGAAGTGGAAGTATTGGCAGGAGAAAAATATCTTGGGCGGGCGGCCGTGCCATCAGGAGCCTCTACAGGTCAGTTTGAGGCTCTGGAGCTTCGAGACAGGGAGAAGAGGTACGGAGGGCTTGGAGTGGAACATGCAGTTGACCACGTAAATAGACAGATTGCACGAGAGCTTATTGGAATGAATGTATTTAATCAGACGGCGATCGACGCATGTCTGCTCCGCATTGACAGGACAGAGAATAAGTCCAATCTTGGAGCGAACGCTATGCTGGGCGTATCTATGGCGGCAGCCAGGGCAGCGGCAGAGGCATCAGGGCTTCCGTTCTACGCCTATCTGGGCGGAGCGAATGCCAAGCGTCTTCCAGTACCAATGATGAACATTATGAATGGGGGAAGACATGCAGATAATACAATTGATATTCAGGAATTTATGATTATGCCGGTGGGAGCAGAGAATTTCCGCGAAGGACTCCGAATGTGTGCAGAAATATATCATATGCTTAAGAAACTTCTAAAAAGAGAAGGAATGAGTACAGGGGTAGGAGACGAGGGTGGATTTGCGCCGGATCTTCCGGATACAAAAGCAGCTCTTACCTTTATTACAAATGCAGTCCGGGAGGCAGGCTATAAGCCGGGAGATGATATCTGTTTCGCACTGGATGTGGCGGCAACAGAGCTGTACGATAAAAAATTCAAAAAATATGTTTTTGAAGGAGAAGGGAAAATGCGGAACGAAAATGTTATCCGTTCAGCAGAAGAGCTTATTGATTACTATGAGGAGTTAATTGAGGAATTTCCAATTATATCTATCGAGGATCCGCTGGATGACGAGGACTGGGACGGCTGGGAGCTTTTGACAACAAGGCTTGGACTTCATATTCAGCTTGTAGGCGACGATCTGTTTGTTACAAATACAAAAAGAATCTGCAAGGGAATCGAAAAAGAGGTGGCAAACGCAGTTCTTATAAAGGCAAACCAGATAGGAACGTTAACAGAAACCTTTGACGCTATAGAAACGGCCAAAAATGCGGGCTATCAGACTATCATTTCCCATCGTTCAGGAGAGACGGCAGACACAATCATTGCAGATATTGCAGTAGCCTTCAATGCAGGCCAGATAAAAACAGGAGCTCCATGCCGTTCCGAGCGGGTGGAAAAATATAATCAGCTGCTCCGTATAGAAGAGAAATTAGGGGAAGAGGCCGAATATGGCAGTAAAGCGGCTCAGTCCGGGAGAGGTTTTTTTTAAAAATCCTCTCCCGGACTGATGCAGGCAGCTTACAGGCGTTTTTCAAAATTTCCATCTACAGAGCAACCTTCCGTAAATATCATAAATGCGTTTGGATCTATACTGTGTACAATATGCTTAATCTGATTAACTTCATATTTTGAAATCATAACAAATAGGATGTAGGAGGTTTTACGCGTGTAGGCTCCCTCGCCGTCCCAATTTGTAACACCGCGGCCGGTCTGGGTCATGATAGCATCGGAAATTCCAGTTTTTTTGGTGAATATCATGACGCTTGTATTGATATTTTGTATATGAAGCTTATCCACTGTCAGAGAAAATACGGTTGCGTAAATCAAGGAATAAACAACAATTTCTATATTATACAGGAACAGGCAGACAGCATATACAATAAAATTAATCAGAAGATTTACCTTACCGACACTTAAGTTCGGATACTTTTTTGCACAGCATACACCAATGATATCCGGACCGCCCGCCGTACTTCTGGCCCTTAAAATAATACCGCTTCCACAGCCTGCAACAATACCTCCGATAATGCACGAGGTAAGATAATCTTCGATAATCGGTGTCTGAGGTACACGGACCAATACAAGACAGAGGCTGATAACCCCTACGCCAAACAGAGATTTTAACGCAAAGGCCTTACCCATGACCCGGTAGCCAAGGTAGAATAATGGAACGTTGAGCATAAAGTAGAGGAATCCGGCCAGATCAAGGCCCGCCGGAATAGGTATATGGATCCCTTGGACCAGAAAGGTTCTGATAAGCTGTGCAATACCCATGAAGCCGCCGTTGTATAGGCCGAGAGGGGTAATAAGCATATTTAGGCCAATAGCATAGATAAGGCTTCCGACGATTGTATTTATAATCTGAAGAACAGATTCTTTCTTTTTGTTATACAGTTTTTCCATTTTATTTCCTCCTGAGTGTATGCAGATATCATATATTACCGAATATTTATTTATGAAAACAATATATCATTTCTGCTTATTTCGTGTCAATAATATCTGGCAGAGTGTAAATTGTGCTGCATAAAACCATGCTGGCAAAAATATTCGAGAGGGTATATAATGGGTTTCAGCAAAAATAAGTAAGGAAAATAAAAAAAGGGTGAGTTGAAAAAGTGAATTCCACTTTGCGAGATTAAATTCCACTTTGAAAAA
>CAOJQZ010000075.1 GCA_948441955.1 uncultured Lachnospiraceae bacterium
AAATGGGTGGGAGAGTATATAAGTGTCCGATCCCAGATGATGTAATACAAAAAATAAAGGAGAGAAAACAGATATGTCAGAGATGAAGCAGCCGGCGAGTGCGTTGTCGTCGCCGAGATTTTGCAATATGGGAACTTTTATGAGAATGCAGAAGGTAGAATCTGCAAAGGAGCTGGACTTTGTAATAGCAGGTGCCCCATTTGATACGGCGAGCTCCTTTCGTTCGGGGTCACGCTTCGGGCCAAGCGCCATCCGCAGTATATCTGCAATGATGAAACCCAATAATGTGATTATGCAGGTCAACATTATGGATGAATTAAAGGGGGGAGATATTGGAGATTTTAACATAACCCCGGGTTATATTCATCCCTCCTATGAGGCGATTGAAGCCGGAATTACAAATATTCTTAAGGAAAATGCATGTCCGGTTGTATTGGGAGGGGATCATTCGATTACACTTGCAGAGCTTCGGGCAGCAGCAAAAAAATATGGGCCGGTAGCGCTGGTACATTTTGATTCTCATTCGGATCTATGTGATGAAGTATTTGGACAAAAGTATAATCATGGGACTCCCTTTCGGAGAGCGCTGGAAGAACATCTGATTGACGCTTCTCACTCGATTCAAATCGGAATGAGAGGATCCTTATATGATCCAGACGAGCATAAGCTGGCAGAAAAGCTGGGAATGAAACTGGTTCCTGCACATAAAATCAGGGAATTAGGACTAGAAGCACTGACAGAGATGATATTAGAGAGGGTGGAAGATAAGCCTTGTTTTCTGACTTTTGATATAGATTTTGTAGATCCGGCATACGCTCCGGGCACAGGCACTCCAGAGGTGGGAGGCTTTACCTCGCTGGAAGCGTTGACACTGGTAAGAAGTATTAAAGACCTGAATTATGTGGGGTTTGATGTTGTAGAGGTGCTTCCGGCGTATGACCACGGTGAAATAACAGCATATCTTGCAGCAAATCTGGTGTTTGAATTTTTATCAATTTTGGCATACAGAAAGGAGGTAAATATGATATAATGTTATTTATTTGAAAGGAGATATGGAAATATGGGGAAAATCGGAGTAGTCGGCAGTATTAATATGGATATGACAGTGAAGGCAGAGAGAATCCCTCTTAAGGGTGAGACTCTCAAGGGTGAGGATCTCAGATATATTCCAGGTGGAAAAGGGGCAAATCAGGCCGTTGCTATGGCAAAACTTGGAGCAGAGGTGGAGATGTTCGGATGTGTAGGAGATGATGAGGCGGGTAAGAGCCTTGTACAGAATCTTAAGGACAATGGAGTACTTACAAGATGCATAAAGACGGTTCCAGGAGTGCCAACCGGGCTGGCTATGATTACAGTAGGAGAAAATGATAATACAATTATCGTGGTTGCAGGGACAAACAATCATGTAGACATTGATTATGTAAATGAGGTGAAGGACTCTATTCTGGAATGCGAGATTGTCCTGCTTCAGCATGAGATTCCCCAGGAGACGATTGAGTACGTGATAGAGCTTTGTGCAGAGAACGGGGTAAAGGCTGTTCTTAATCCGGGACCGGCAAGGCCGGTAAAACAAGAGATTCTTGAAAAGGTAACTTATCTTACCCCAAATGAGCATGAAGCTGTGATTTTATTTGGCGAGGGGATTTCTTTTGAAGATATGATGAAGAAATATCCGGAGAAGCTTGTAATTACACAGGGCTCCAGAGGAGTAAGTACCTGCCTTAAGAGCGGAGAGGTTGTACTTGTTCCGGCCAGAAAGGCCAATGTGGTAGATACAACCGGAGCCGGGGACACGTTAAACGGGGCGTTCACTGTAGCCGTTATGGAAGGAAAAAGTATTACAGACGCACTTGCATTTGCCAATACAGCCGCGGGATTATCTACAGAAAAATTTGGGGCACAAGGCGGAATGCCCACCTATGATGAAGTAAAGAAAGCAATGGGGAGATAAAAAAGTCCGGAGTTCCTTAGGAAATAAGGAACCCCGGACTTTTTTGTGTTTCATGGGCCTGGAAGTCCCCGGCCCCGCCTTCAGGAGACAGAGAGAAGCCGCTTAAGAGAAGAGGCTCTGCCATCTCCTCCCGTGCTACATAGAGCGTGCGGTCAGGCCGGGTGAGGAGCGTCCATTTCACAAGCGTGAGATATAAACGGCTGATTTCAATACAGGTGACAGAATAAGGATGTACGCAGCTTCCGGTATTGAAGAAGGGAGAATCAGGCGTCCCAAGCATAGGCCGGTGGGTGTGGCCGGTAATGAGGAGTACTCCCTTCTCCCTGGCCCAGCCCGCCCCCGCCCTTTCTACTTTTTTCTTTTTTGTATTGTTTTTTGCGGCGCTTGTGGGATCCAGAAAGCCTACATTTTCAAGAGGCTTCCAAAGATACCGGACGAGAAAGCGGGAAAGGCGCCAGAGGACGCTGTTAAGGAAATCCGCCTGATGACCGTGGGTGAGATAAAGATCAGGCCCGCCGTCAGTTCTTTCCAATATTAATCCTTCATGGAAGGAGATATTAGGAAATAAGGGCTTACACCCGCAGGTGCAGCAGGGATAATCCATACAGCATCTGCGGGCAAAGCGGGGAGATCTCTTCACCATATCATGATTGCCGTAGAGCATATGCAGGCGATCCCGCATATAAAATCTGGACAGGAGAGAAAAAACATCGTCATGAATTTCCTTTATCTGTTCCGGAGAGCGGTTTTCCCACAGCTCATCTCCGTCACCCAGTTCAATATAGGTAAAATTCCTTTCCAGATAATATTGGAGCGCTGCAAAGTACAGGTGTTGATTTTTAAGGAAATTATCGCCGGAGGTTCCGGCGCCTCTGTGGCAGTCGCTGAACAGGACATACCGGGAGCATTCTGACAGAGGCAGTACCGGCGCATACCGGAAAGCCCGGTCAAGACGGGAATCAGCGCTCATGTCTTGATCTCCTTTTCTTTTTCATCCGCCGGAGCTTAAGGATCCGCCGGGAGAAGAACGGAAGGTATTCATATAGAAGAATAAGCCGGTCCAGAGTAAAACGGAAGGGTTTTGTGATTTCCAGAAAAAGACAGAGCAGTATCCTGTTTTTAAGCTGAACCCATCTTCTGTAAAAGCTCCTCCGAAGGAAGGGCTGAAGAGAACGGGGGGTTGAAAAGGTAAGAGCGCAGGCTTCGCCGCTTAAATAAAATTCCTGCTGCTGGTATCCGGCTTCCATAAGTCCCCCGGCAAATGCCTCGCACATACCGACGGACGGAAATGCGATCGTAATCTTCATAGCGAGGCTTTCCGGCTCGGTGTATTTTCCGGTGCAGAAGCTTGTAAGCCACCAATGCCGTTGGCACGAACGGCTTATGGGCAAGCCGTCCCGCAGGAGAGTGACAGAAAAAACCGGCATTTCCTCTCCGGAAACCGTTTCGAAAAGTGTAGATTTTCGTTCATTTTTACTGAGGATACGGTCAGCCTTATAGCACCCGATTTCACACCCGGTTGTAATTCCGTACTGTCCCTTCCAGAATTCTACAAGCCAGGTGACGCCGTTATAATCAAAATAGACAGGCTCGCAGTCGAAAATCATGTGAAAAAGAGGAGCTTTACTGTCATAGAAGGCACAGTAGCCGCATTCCTTCTGCCATGCGTCTGTCTCGGATGTAAAAACGTCCTGAGAGAGCTTGTATCTGAAACCAAAGGGGACGCTGATCTGATTGATACGCGCAAGCTTTTCCTGAACGGACATGGCGCAGACCTTACGGACGGCAAGGAACTTGCGGATATACAGGAATAAAAACAGGACGAAGAAAAAAAGTATAATAAAACATATATATCGGTTCATGAAAGCATCCTTTTATAAATTGATCATGTTATTGTAGTCTATGCAAAAGAGGAGACGGGAGTGAAAAGACAAGAGTTTCGGAAATAATGCACAGTTTTGCAGTGGAAATATTGTGAAAAATCACAGTTGTATATTTTTGATAAATAATTGACATAAAGCATGGTTATACTGTATACTTTCACTAACGGACATATTAAGGACGCGTCTTAAAGTCTGTGGAAGGAGAGAAGAAAATGAAAGAAAGTACAAATTATTTAGAGCTGGCGAACAGTCCGCTCATGTGGCTTGCAGCAGCGGTGGCTGTTGGTGTTGTAGTGGTTCAGTCGGTTGTGTTTTTCAGAAAGTCTTTAAAGGCAGCAAAGGAGCTGGAAATTTCAAAGGAACAGGTTAATATGGCAATTAAGAGCAGCGCTATCGCATCCATCGGGCCTGCGATTGTAATTCTTGTTACTATGATTTCCCTTATTGTATCTATGGGAGCGCCTGTGTCCTGGATGAGGCTGTCCTTCATCGGTTCTGTAAACTATGAGGCGATGGCGGCAGGCTTCGGTGCACAGGCTATGGGAACCACCCTTGAGAATCTGGATCCGGTAGCGTTCGCCTGCGGCGTATGGGTTATGATCTGCGGTTCACTTGGCTGGCTTATCTTTACACTTCTGTTTACAGACAAGATGCATAAGGTAAATCATTTAATGTCCAAAGGAAATGCAAAGATGGTTCCAATCATTTCTGCAGGAGCAATGCTTGGTGCGTTTGCAAACCTGGCGTCTGGAAACTTCTTTTCTGCAGAAGGAAGCTTTGCATTTGGCGGCGCGCCGGCAATTGCAACGATTATCGGATGTATCCTGATGATGATTTTGTCCAAGCTTGCAAAGGATAAGCAGATTAACTGGCTGAGAGAATGGGCATTTGCAATTTCCATGTTTACCGGGATGTTTATCGGATACTTGTGGAGCACGATGGCGTAGTAAGGAGGAGAAAAATGAACAAGCAGTATTATTCAAACACCTATATTCCCAGTATTATTAAATGGGGGAAATTAACATTACTTCTGGGTATTATATCCAGTTTCCTGCCGGCACTTGTAGTATCTCTTGTGTTCGGCCATATGCCGCCGGTTTCAGCCATTATTGCAGGAACGATTTCACAGATAAGTGTAAGCGGCGCCTTCTATGTTGTAGAGCCGATTTCTTATTTCCCGATTCTTGGAATTCCAGGAACATACCTTACCTTCCTTTCCGGGAATACCTCGAATATGCGTGTACCCTGTTCCTCTGTAGCACAGGAAGCAGCAGGCGTGGAGATGGGAACAGATAAAGGTTCTGTCATTTCAACGATTGGTATTGCCGTATCTATTCTTGTAAATATTGCCATACTGACTGTAGGGGCAATCGGCGGAAACGTAATTATCTCTGCAATGCCAGAGGGCTTAAAGTCAGCGCTTAATTTCCTGCTTCCTGCCCTTTATGGTGCAGTTTTTGGACAGTTTGCCGTATCACGTCCAAAGCTTGCAGGAGTGGCGGTTGTGATTGCCTTTGGAATGAACTGGCTGCTTAAGAATAATTTCTTGTCCTTCTTCCCGGGAACTCCGTCCTATGTGGTTATTCTCGTGGCGGTATTTGGTTCCATCTTTGCAGGACGTTTGATTTACAAAAAGGAACTAGAGGATTAGGAGGTGCCCTATGCTTTCCAGAGAGAGAATGCAGAATTTATTTCTTGAAATGATACAGATTTACAGTCCGTCAAAAGGAGAAAAAGAAATGGCGGATTTTATAGAAACCTGGCTTTCAAAGCGAGGAATTGAATTTAAATCAGACCGCGCCGGAGAAGGGTATGGCGGAAACGGGAGAAATATTGTCGCACATATTCCGGGGACACAGGGGGGAATTCCTCTGGGGTTCGGGGCGCATATGGATCAGATTGAGCCATGCAGAGACGTAAAGGCTGTGATTGACGGGAACATGATCCGTACCGACGGAACCACAACCCTTGGGGGCGACGACAAATCAGGGATTGCCGCTATTTTGGAGTCCGTGGAGGATATTCTTGAGAGCGGCGCCAGACACAGAGACATTTATCTTGTGTTCACCTGCTCCGAAGAAATCAGTATGCAGGGAACAAAGCATATGGATTTAAGTATTCTGCCCTGCAAGGATTTGGTCATTGCAGACGCAACAGGAAATACAGGCGTCATTGCCTACAAGGCCCCGGCAATGGAGGCGATTGAGGTTACTGTCCGCGGAAAGAAGGCCCATGCAGGCATTGAGCCGGAAAAGGGAGTAAATGCAATCTGTGCTGCAGCCAAGGCAATCGCTAAGATGCATATCGGAAGAATTGATCCAGAGACAACCTCTAATATCGGAAGGATGGAAGGCGGCGGAGCAACGAATGTTGTGACAGACGAGGTAACCTTCACGGCAGAGATTCGTTCCCACAGTATGGAGAAACTTAAGGAAGAAGTAGAGTATATGGAAAACTGCTTAAAAGAGTCGGCAAAGGAAATGGGCGCACAGTATGAGTTTAACCATGAGCTGGCTTATCCGTCACTTTCTCTTGATGTGGACTGCGAGCTTGTCCGTCTTACAAAGGACGCTATGGAGAAAGAGAATATTGAACCAGAGCTTATGGTTATCGGCGGCGGAAGCGATGCAAACGTACTGGCCGGACATGGGTACCGCAGCGTTATTCTTGGACTTGGCATGAGGGACGTACATACGGTTCAGGAATCTCTTGATATGGACGAAGTATGGAAGGCGGCCAAAGTAATCAGGCGGATGATGTCAGGGGATCAGGAGAAGTAGGATGGAAAAAGAAGAATTAAAACGAAGATGTATAGAAGCAATTGACAAAAGGAAAGAGGATATTATCAGGCTGGGAGAGAAGGTATACAGAAATCCCGAGCTTGGCTACAAGGAATTTGAAACAACAAAGTGTATGGAGGAGGCTTTTGCCTCCTTAGGCCTTAAAACAGTTTCCCCTATTGCTTATACCGGATGCAAGGCCAGCGCCGGAGGAAAAGAAAAGCCGGTAGTTGCAGTTATGGGAGAGCTTGACAGCGTCGTATGTCCGGAGCATGAGGACTGTGCGGTAAATGGGAACATGCATGCCTGCGGACATAATGTGCAGCTTGCAAACCTGTATGGCTGTGCGGCGGGCCTGGTGGAATCCGGGGTTATAAAGGAGCTTCCGGGACTGGTAGAATTTATCGCTATTCCGGCAGAGGAATGTGTCGATTTCGATTACCGGGACAAATTAATTGAAGAGGGTAAAATCGAGTTTTACGGAGGCAAGCAGGAGTATCTTTTAAGAGGCGGAATGGACAATATTGACATGATTCTGCAGTGTCATATGATGGAGGTAGACGGCGGCAGAAAGTGCTGTACCGTAAATACGGACACCGACGGCTTTATTTCCAAAAATGTAAAATTTATTGGAAGGGCGTCCCATGCGGGAGCGGCGCCCCATGCGGGAATTAATGCCGTGAATATGGCACAGCTTGCACTGAATAATATCAATGCCCTCCGGGAAACATTCCGGGAGGAGGATATGGTCCGTGTCAGCGCCATCATAACCAGCGGCGGCGAGCTGGTAAACGTGGTACCGTCTACAGTTACCATGCAGGTGATGGTAAGGGCGGCGACCGTGGAGGCTATGACGGAGGCCAGCGAGAAGGTAGGAAGAGCTTTAAAAGCCGGGGCCCTGGCAATCGGAGGAAAAGTAGAAATCCGGGATCAGATAGGGTACCTTCCCCTTTCTACAGATCATGCCCTGTCCGCGCTGTACCGGGAGAATATGATTGCATACGGCGGTGCGGATGAGGATTCTTTCGTAGAGCTCTATAAAACGGCAGGTTCCACAGATCTGGGAGATATGTCACAGCTTGTGCCGTGTATGCATGTGTGGTCCTCGGGTATTACAGGAGGCCTTCATTCAAAGGATTTTAAAATCCGTGATTTTGAAAAGGCGTATATCCTTCCGGCCAAGATGCTGGCCCTTACTGTTATCGATCTTTTATACGAGGATGCCGGTAAAGCGAAAGAAATTATAGAGGCATATAAGCCGAAGTTTACAAAGGAAACATATGTAAAATATATGAAAGAACATTCAGCAGTTGAATTGTTTGATGGTTCTGCGATATAATAGGAACAGCCGGAGCTGTATTTAAAAAATACGGTTCCGGCTGTATGGGTAAATATATGGTCAGAAAAGGTAAAATTATGAAAATCGGCATTATTGGTCCAGAATCATCCTGCGAAAGTGTAAAGGAAAGCCTGAAACAGATTGACGGGGAGCTTGAGATCTCCTGCTATATAAGAGAACGTGTCAGCCACTGCGGTGAAGTTATCGAAAAGTGTGAGGAGGAATGTGACGCAGTTCTTTTTACCGGATGTGCGGTAGAGGATTATGTGACAAGCGTCTACGAAATGAAAAAGCCGTACACATCTGTGGAGAGATCCAGCGTCAGCGTAGCCGGGGCGTTTTTTAAGATGCAGAAGCAGGACATGGAGCTGGATGCTTTCAGCATAGACGTGGTAGAGAATCAGGTAATTATGGACCTATTGGATGCAGTTCAGATACTGGCAAGGAATATATATTCTTGTTCCATGCAGCCGGGAGTGGATGAACAGGAATATGTGGACTGGCATATCAGCCTACAAAGGGAAGGCAAGACAAATGTGGCGCTCACTTCCTTTGTGTGGGTGTATAACACTTTACTTGCACAAGGATATCAGGCTATTTATTTAAAGGGAACACGGGAAACCGTCAGGCGCGCCCTAGAGCGTCTGAAAAATAAGTATGCACTGACGCAGGCAGAGTATTCCCAGATAGCGGTTGAGGTGCTGCAGCTTACCAATTATGACTGGCATCTGGGAAATTATTATGCCGCTATGTCAGAGAAGGCAGACATTGAAAAAGAAATAGTGCAGTATGTACAGAGTATACAGGGAACCATATTTCCTTTTGGGAAAAGAGAATATGTGGTATTTTCCAATGCGGGTGTGATTGAGAATAAGCAGAATTATAACCGGATACAGAAGCTTCAGCAGAAGGTGAAGGAGACAGGAATTGAGCTGAATGTGGGTATCGGTATGGGATTAACGGTATATAAGGCTGAGATGAATGCAAGAAAGGCTTTAGATAATTCTGTCAGGAGAAAGAAGCAGGAGTTGTTTCAGGTGGATGAAAAGGATGTCCTTTTGGGTCCCCTTGATACAGAGAGACAGCTTCGGTATGAGCTCATATCCTCTGACCCGAAAATCCGGGAAATTGCGGCAAAGACCGGCTTAAGCGAACATTCCGTGCTTAAGGTGATTGCCATTGCAGAGGCCAGAAAAAGTTACATTTTTGACGCCCATGAGCTGGCGGAATGTCTGGAGGTAACTGTAAGAAGTGCAAGAAGGATTATGAATAAAATTATGGACGCCGGTTATGGGAAGCTGCATGCAAAGGAGATGGCAGCTTCCGGGGGAAGGCCGAAGGCTTTAATCGAAATCCTGTTTAAATAAAAAAAGGAAAAATGTAAATAATAAAGGAGGAAGGAAGTAATGGGAAATATATTTGATATTCTCGGTCCGGTTATGGTAGGGCCGTCCAGCTCCCATACAGCAGGAGCAGTGCGCATCGGCCTGATTGCAAGGCAGCTGTTTGGCAGGCAGCCGGATAAGGCAGTCGTTTATCTTCATGGTTCGTTTGCAGCTACCGGAAAGGGGCATGGGACCGACAAAGCGCTGATTGCAGGTCTCCTGGGGATGAAGCCGGATGATCTGCGGATTCCGGAGAGTTTTGATATTGCGGAGGAAATGGGGATGGAATTCGTAATCGAGCCAAAGGAGCTCCGGGATGCCCATCCTAATACAGCGAAGATCATTATGGAAGAAAAGGGCGGAAAAAGGCTGGAGCTCCAGGCATATTCTATCGGCGGGGGAAGAATCCGGGTAAGTATGCTGGATGGAATGGAAGTGAACTTCAGCGGAGAGACTAACACACTGATAGTAAGAAATCAGGATCAGCCGGGATGTATTACAGATGTTTCCGCAGTTTTAAACCTCTGCAAGGTCAACATTGCCACCATGCAGGTGTTCCGTGCCAGGAGAGGCGGAAGCGCCGTTATGGTAGTGGAAACGGATCAGGTGGTGCCGAAAAGCGCCATTGAGATGCTGGAAGGCAGAGAAGGAATTTTAAAGGTAACATTTTTAAATGTGAGCGAGAAGGAGTAAAGGGTATGTCATATCAGTCAATGGAAGAAGCATATGCAAGATGTGAAAAAGACGGAATTGAGTTCTGGAAGGCGGTTCAGCTTGAGGATGCCGAGGAACGCGACATAAAGACAGAGGATTCCTGGAAGCAGATGAAGGGCATGTGGCAGGCAATGCTTGACAGTATTGATACCTATGACCCGTCACTGATGTCAAGAAGCGGTCTTGTGGGAAAAGAAGGCGGCAGGATGGAGGAGTATCTGAAAAAGGGCGATACGCTGTGCGGTGATTATATGGCAAAGGTTATGGCGAATGCACTTAAGATGGGCTGTAACAATGCATGTATGAAACGGATTGTTGCCGCTCCCACAGCAGGCGCCTGCGGAGTGCTTCCGGCAGTGCTTGTGACCTACTACCGGGAATATGAGGCGCCGGAGGAAAGGATGATCGAGGCAATGTATGTGGCGGCAGGCGTAGGCCAGATTATTGCAAACCGTGCCTATCTCGCCGGAGCGTCCGGCGGCTGTCAGGCAGAGATTGGTTCCGGCTCCGGTATGGCGGCCGCGGCAATCTGCCATGTGAAGGGCGGAAATAAAGAACAGCTTGGACATGCCTGCGCAATGGCTCTTAAAAATCTGATGGGACTGGTGTGCGATCCGGTAGGGGGGCTTGTGGAGGTTCCCTGTGTGAAGAGAAACGTAGGCGGAGCAGTAAACGCCATGGCAGCCGCGGACATGGCTCTTGCGGGGATTATCAGCCAGATTCCGGTTGATCAAGTGATTGACGCCATGAAGGAGGTCGGCGACAGGATGGATGTAAGCCTGAAGGAGACAGGTGTCGGAGGAGTAGCCGGAAGCGTCAAGGCACAGGAGGTTGTGGAGAAGATATTTTAAGAGGCAAAGGGCTATGATTTTAAGGAATGTGTTATTAGTTGTAAAGGACATTAAGGGGTCACGCCGGTTTTATGAGGATATATTGGGACTTTCCGTTACGGCAGACCTGGGGGAAAAGGTGTTGTTCGCCGGGGGACTTGTGCTGGAGGAGAGCGGCCCGTGGGAGGATGCGCTGAAGCGTCCGGCTGTATATGGCGGGAATGACGCGGAGCTGTATTTTGAGGATTCTTGCGTCCGCAGCATCAGGAAGCGGCTTGAGGACTCTGATTTCGAAACGGTATTTTTAGAAGAGGAGGGAGAGGAACTGTCAGAGATTGTGCGTTTTTATGATCCTGACAGACATATCATTGAGGTGAGGGCTGCAGGGCGGTAAGAGTAGAAGAAGCCCTGTTACTGAATGACACAGGCGCCGGATCATATCCGGCGCCTGTGTTGTAAGCATTTAATTGGAGACCGTTTCAAGTTTTGTGTAAACTCAGAAAACTGACATAAGATTTATTGAAT
>CAOJQZ010000076.1 GCA_948441955.1 uncultured Lachnospiraceae bacterium
ATAAATACGGAATGCCAGAAATCCCTGTCCGCACCTGAAAACAACCTGACAAAATTCTTAATTCCCACAAATTCTATTCTGGAAAAATCCCAGCCCAGCTGATAATTTGTAAAACTAATTATTGTCAGAAATATGGTTGGTACTACGGAAAGCACGACCATCGTCACCATCGCCGGCGCAATGTATTTCAAATACTCTTTCTCTTTCCTTCGCATGAACCTACCTCATCCTTTATTTAATCAAATCTTCAATATCCTTCTGCATATCCTCGCACGCCTGGTCAGTTGTTGTATCTCCTGTTAAAGCAGAGCTTCCATATCCGCCTGCAATATCAAGAATCTGATTAATGGAATCATGCTGAGGAATCCAGGATAATCCTTTCTCTACAAGTCCGTTTGCTGATTCAAGTGCAAGCTTCTGTGCTTCATAAGACGGATTGCTCTCCTGAAGCTCTGGATCGTCAAATGCAGACGCCCTTGTAGCTACTCCGCCGTTTTCAACATATTCCTTCACCTTTTCCTTACTTGCCATATAAGAAATAAATGCCCATGCAGCATCCTTATTCTTAGAAGACTCCGGAATTGCAAGATTCCATCCGGCAAGCGCCGCTCCGTCTCCGGCCGGTCCGGTAGGCGTCGGGACAAATGCTACCTTGTCAGCTACAGTTGAGGAGGACGGATCTGTAATCTGTCCGGCAAGGGCTGTTGCGTCTAACCACATAGCCGTCTTTCCGGAAATAAACGCACCTAATGCTTCCTCATGTGTATAGGAACCCACATCTGGAGGCGCACATTTTAACAGATCTACAAAATACTTCAGGGATTCCTTTGTTTCATCTGTTGTACAGGTTACCACTTCGTCATCCGAGCCGATTGTCTCCTGATCCAAAAATCCGCCGCCAAAATTATACATTAAACTCATCCAGCCTGATGCGAAATGAATTCCTCTCTGGGCTCTCATGCTGACGCCGTAAAGCCCCTCCTCTTTGCCGTTAAAGAACTGCGCAAGGGCTAAAAATTCATCCATTGTCTTAGGAGCTTTTTTTCCGTATGCATCAAATAAATCAGTCCTGTATGCAATAAATCTTGTCTCACCGGCAGTCGGAACTCCATAATTTACTCCGTTTGCACCTGCAATACCATTTCTATACGCCGGCATGATGTCCTCATAGTCAAACCACTCCGGCGTCTTTGTCTCATCCTCTGCATAATCACTGATGGGAACAAGCACATTTTTTGACGCATACTCGCTCATCCAGAAAGCGTCAACCATAAAGACGTCATAGCTTCCGGCTCCCTGTGCATCCAACAGCTGCTTGTTCTTAAGATTTGTTTCTTCCACAATATCCCAAACCACCTTGATACCTGTCAGATCCGTAAACTCTTTTTCCATCTGCTTGAAAGCATCTGTAGATGGATGAGAAGCCATCGCTACCGTAATTTCAGTTCCGTCAAAATTCTTCTTTACGGCTGCACCCCAGTCTTCCAGTGTCTTTGCTTCTTCTGCCGTGAGGCTCAATTCGCCTCCTCCTTCTTTCTTTTCTTCTCCGCCCTTGGAGCCGCATGCCATCATGCTCACTGCCATAGCTCCGGCAAGAATAACTGATAACAGCTTCTTTGTCCTTTTTTTCATAACCTTCCTCCTTAATATTTATTTTGTATAATTGTTAATGTTAATTATATAATTTCTTAATTCCTTTGTATTTACCGATTATTATTCAATTTTTACAAAATATTCTCCTATTTTCACAAATAATGTTATAGTTTTAACAAAAATGAGGCATAAAAAAACTGTTTCTGTCAGTTTTCCTGACAAAAACAGTTCTCTTTTTTATATGACAGAACGATTTTTCATCGACTTTTGATATCCGCTGGGCGTCATATTTGTAATCTGCTTAAAGCTGCTTGAAAAATGATGTACGGAGCTGAAGTTTAACAGCCTTGCTATCTGTGTATATGTATATTTATCCTCACTGATCAGCCGTCTTGCTTCTTTAATCTTCATCTGGTTATAATATTCCATCACGCTGCATCCCATTCTCTTTTTAAATATTTTAAGAATATAGCTTTTAGAAAAAGAAAGCTGGCTGCATATGCTGTCCAGCGTAACCTTTTCATATACAGACGACAGAATGATCCCGATTACTTTATCCACAATCATCCGTTCATTGGCAAATTCCTCGTCCGGATGTTTTTGGAGAACATTCCCCTTTACACTGCTGCTCCTTATCAAAAGAAGAAGCAGCTCCCCCAGCAAAAGCTGCAGCTCCTGAAGGCCGCCATAGGGCGCCTCCTCCTTAAGCTTCAGCTTCTGCTGGTCAAAAATGTCATAAGGACCGCTGAAAACATCCTGACCCGATATATAAAGCTGCTTGATAATCTGTGATTCTCTGCCATAGAATTTCAATACCCTGCTCTGAATTTCCGAAAGCTTTTTACAATCACAGTCAAAGCTTATAATAAAAGTACTGGCAAAGTCTCCTGCAGACAGGATATTATGAAGCTCATTCGGCGCATGAAGAAAGCCTTCCCCGGAAGATACATAATACTCCTCCCTGTCGGAAACTACCTTTACCTTTCCATAATCGATATATACCATTTCCCAAAAATTATGGCTCTCTTCAATCCCCTCAAATTCCTTGACATATTCAAAATAATGGAAACTTATGAAGTTCGATATGTGTACCTTTTCCTCTATACGGGTTCTTTTATAGTATTCCATATCGCAGACCCCCGCTCTACTCACGGCAGTCATCCAGAATCTGTGCAGCTAACTCACACAATCCAAGACATGGACGGCTGCGGTAATAATCCTCCGTACGCACTGCCGGCTCCTCCAGATCTTCGCCCTTCTTAAGCCCCAGAAGCTCACGGCATATAATGGTTTCCTTCTCCTTTTCAAAACGTTCTGCAATATGGCGGATAACAGCATATGTATTTTTTTTCGCCTCCGAATCCGTCACATCATCATAACCGTATAACAGTCCCGCTGCCATAAAAGCCCCTGTAAGCGCTCCGCATACCTCCCTCAGCTTTCCCATACCTGCTCCAAAGCCAGAGCTTAAACGAACTGCCGTCTTATGATCTATATCATATTCATCTTCAAATGCCAGAAATACAGACTGTGCGCAGTTATATCCTTCTCTAAATAGTGCGGCGGCCTTTTCTGCATGTGTCATATCCAAAATCCTCCTCTCTTACAGCTTTTCGTCCCATTCCTTCTCCCGAAAGCCTGTCAGCACAAAATCATCTCCTACAATTAACGGACGTTTTACAAGCATTCCGTCTGAAGCAAGAAGTTCGTACTGCTCTTCCTCGCTCATCTCCGGAAGTTTGTCCTTAAGTCCCATACTTTTATATAACATTCCGCTGGTGTTGAAAAATTTTTTCAGAGGAAGTCCGCTCCTTTTATGCCACTCTCTTAATTCCCCGGAAGTTGGCTTTTCCTCTTTAATATGACGGGAAGTATACACAATCCCATGACTGTCAAGCCATTTCTTTGCCTTCTGACAGGTCGTACACTTAGGATACTCTACAAATAAAACCATATGATCACTCTCCTTGATTATCTGTGAAAATAATTATATCATAGTATTCAAAAAAAATCCTCTCAAAGACTTTATCTTTAAGAGGATTTTCAAGTGACTCCGAGGGGAATCGAACCCCTGATTCCAGCGTGAGAGGCTAGCGTCTTGACCGCTTGACCACGGAGCCGTATGCTGACAAATATAACTATTTGTTTCGTACTTGCCTATTATAGCAAATAAAACCTAAATAGGCAAGCCTTTTTTTTACAAATTATTTAATTTTTTTTTAGCTTGGATATGCCCCGTCCCATACAATTCTCCTGTAATTCTCCTGGTCCGTATCCCCCTCCGTAGAGAAGCACAGTACTTTTGAATCCGCGTTCATTCCCAATTCCTTCCGCAGGTGTCCAAGACTGTCATTCATCATAAGCTCCGCCACAAATCCTGCAGTTGACGCACCGCTTTCTCCTGAAACAATCTTTTCATCCCCTTCCAAAGGATTCCCCAGCACGCGCATTCCCTTTGCCGCCACATAATCAGGCATTGACACAAAATAATCCGCATATCTGCGGAGCATCTCCCAGCCTATACTGCAGGGTTCTCCGCACGCAAGACCAGCCATAATCGTATTCATGTGTCCTTTTACAATATGAATTTTCCCGTCGTCTGCTTCCGCCGTCCTGTAGATGCAATCCGCCTTATTCGGCTCTACAATAATAATCTTCGGTTTATTTTCCCCGTAATAATCCGCAAAAAATGCTGTCAGCGCTCCAGGCATAGCTCCCACGCCCGCCTGAAGAAAAATGTGGGTGGGTATCTCTCCCTCCAGCTGATCGGCGGCTTCCAATGCCATGGTTGTATATCCCTGCATAATCCAGGTGGGAATCCTCTCATAGCCTTCCCATGCCGTGTCCTGCACAAGCACCCATCCTTTTTCTTTTTCACATTCTGCGGCAAAGCGGACCGTGTCGTCATAATTCATCTCTGTAATCTCCGCCTCTCCTCCCGCCTTTCGGATATTGTATAGACGCTCCTTCGCACTTCCCTTCGGCATAAAAACAACTGATTTAAGCCCCAGCTCATGGGCAGTCCATGCAACGCCTCTTCCGTGATTTCCATCTGTCGCAGTAACAAAGGTAAGGCCCTCCGTGCATTTCTTCACATCATCGCTTTTCAAGCGCTCATAGTCAAGCTCATTTTCCGGAATCCCGCATTTCTCCCCAATATACCTGCCAATGCAGTAGCTTCCGCCCAGACCTTTAAACGCATTGAGGCCGAACCTGGTACTCTCATCCTTTATATAAAGCGCCCCTAGTCCCAGATGCTTCGACAGGTATTTAAGATTCTTAAGCTCCGTAGGTTTATAGACAGGAAAACTCTGATGATATTTTTTTACATGCTCTGCCTGCGTCTTTCCAAATAATAGGGCATGGCTGTAGTCCGGCGATCCGCCAAAATTTTTTACCGTCTTAATTACCTCATTCATATGCTCTCCTCTTTCTTTTCCATAAGATCCTCAATATGCTCTCCGGGAACCATAATCTGAAGCTGCTGCCTTAAATTCTCTATCTCAACATAATCATGCTCTCCGCCGAACTCTCCGTCAAGGGTCCATGGAATCTCTTCCAGTGATTCGAATGTAATATAGCCCGTCTTAAATGTATACATATATTTCGTATCAATCTGCTCGATCAGTAACGCTGCAATAATCTCCTGAAGTTCTATGGGATTCTTTGGCTTCTTAATCAGAGTCACTTCAAAAAGCCCGTCGTCAAATACAACCTGTTTTCCCACCATATTACGAAAACCGCCTACAGAACGTGAGTTTGTAACCATGCCAAAGATAAATTCGTCTTCAAATTCTTCTCCGTCATAACAAACCTTTACACGATAGGAGGGCACGCTGAAGATTCTTTTTGCCCCCTCCAGAAGATATGCCATATGCCCAAGCACATTTTTCATTGTCTGATCTGTCTCGTAAGAAACATCTGTAAACATTCCAAATGCAGCGATATAGACAAAAATCCCTTTATTGAATCTTCCCACATCACATGGAAACACTGTCCCATTTACCGCATTGTCTGCCGCACGAAGAAGTCCCTTCGGAATATGGAGACTATTGGCAAAATCATTCGTTGTTCCCGTCGGGATATAGCCGATTGGATTTCTCTCCTCTCTTTTCATCATCCCTGAAACCACCTCATCAATGGTTCCGTCTCCGCCGCTGCATACAACAAGATCGTATTCTCTGGCATCATATTCCCACACCTTTCTATGGGCGTCCCGATAAGCCTGTGTCGGATAAATCGTCACCTCATATCCGGCTTTCACAAATATATCAACAATATCTGAAATCCGGGGTTTCAAAAGCTCCTTTCCGGCATGTGGATTATAGATAAATAGCAGCTTTTTCATATACTTCCTCCTGACAAAAATGATTTAAAAAAGGGCATAATCAATGCCCCTTTCATCTTCATATATGTACCATAGCTAGTGGGCAGTAAAAAATGCCTCCACGCCACTTACTGCACTTTCCTCGTCCTCCCCATTGGCAACCACTGTAAAAGTAGTCCCCTTGCTAAGAGCAAGGCTCATCATCCCCATAATACTCTTTGCATTAATCTGTTTGTTCTCCATCTCAATACATACCGAGCTTGAATACTGACTTGCCTCCTGAACCAGATGTGCTACCGGACGTGAATCCATGTCCAGCTCTGACTGAATTGTGACAGTTCTCCTAACCATACTACTGTTCCTCCTTATTGTTCCCTTAACTTCTCTGCCAGCCCACTCAACTTACGCAGACGATGATTGACACCTGACTTACCAACAGGCTCGGACATAAGGATCCCCAATTCCTTAAGTGTTGCTTCCGGATACGCAAGACGTGTACAGGCTGTATCCCTAAGTCCTACCGGAAGCTGATCCAGACCAATCGTGTCTCTGATGTATTCAATGTCCTCAACCTGTCTTACAGCCGCGCACACTGTTTTATTAATGTTGGCTGTCTCACAATTAACCTTACGGTTTACAGAGTTGCGCATTTCCTTCAGAATCCGGACATTCTCCATCTCCATAAGTGCAACATGCGCCTCCATTACATTTAAGATATCTACAATCTGAGACCCCTCCTTCAGATAGACTACATAAGACTTTTTGCGGATCACCGTTTTAGCATCCAGCCCGAAACTATTAATCATACCCCTTAGATATTCCGCCTGCTCCTTTCTGCCGCAGACAATCTCAAAATGATAAGATTTGTCCGGATTGCTCATAGAACCTGATGTAATGAATGCTCCTCTTATATATGCCCTCTTACAGCACATGGCCTGAACAATGGCATTTTTTACTGCCAGAAGCTCATCCCCCTTCCAGAATAGAAAAAAACTCTCGCTTCCTTTTGCCATGTTCCTCCGAATTGAAATATCAGTTCTTATATTAAATGTTTTTCTCATTAATGTAAAGCATTTTCTTGTAACCTGAAAATTTTCCGAACGGAACCTTAAAATACAAATTCCGTTTTTGTCCTCAGAAAACTCTCCGCACATATGCATCATCGCCGACAGCTCGGCCAGGTCGCAATGTCTTGCCGCATTATCATGCATCAGTAATTCTTCTCTTATTTTTCCTGAAAATGACATGGTATATTCCTACCTTGCTTTTGTGATTGCATCTTTTCCAATGTCACGGTGTTCAATTCTTACACCATAATTCTCCGTACGCTCCAATGCTTCATAGAGTTTATTGGCTAAGGTCACAGAACGATGTTTTCCTCCGGTGCATCCGATTCCAATAACCAGCTGTGTTTTTCCTTCTGCAATATAATTAGGAATCAGAAATTCAATCATATCTGTAAGCTGTTTTAAGAAAAAAACAGCCTTTTCATTTTCCATAACGTAATTTCTGACTTCCGGATCATTTCCACTTAGCGGGCGCAGCTCTTCTAAATAATATGGATTTGGCAGAAAACGCACGTCAAACACAAGATCCGCATCACTTGGTATTCCATACTTAAAACCAAAAGACAGCACTGTAATATAAAGATTCTTGTACTCTTTATTCTGTACAAAAATCTTATTCAGCTCACGTTTAAGCTCTCTTGTAAGCATATGACTGGTATCAACTAAATAGTCCGCTTTTCTCTTAAGAAATCTCAGCCTTTCCCTTTCCTTTACGATTCCTCTGTCAACCCGTCCGCTGCTGCCTGTCAGAGGATGGAACCTTCTCGTTTCCTTATATCTCTTAATAAGCACGTCATCACTGGATTCCAAATATAATATTTCATATTTTACAGCCCCAGCGTCCAGATCTCCAAGCACACTCTCTAATTCCTCAAAGCTGTGGCCGCTTCTAATATCCACACCAAGAGCCGCCTTATTCATCTCTGTACCCGGGACGACAAATAATTCCGCAAGCTTGGGAATCAACGGAACCGGAAGATTATCCACACAAAAATATCCCATATCCTCCAACATCTTAAGTGCAGTACTTTTTCCTGCGCCCGACATTCCCGTAACGATTACAAACCTCATCCTAAAATTCTCCTAGTCTTCGCACTTCCGGTTCAAGAGCTACTCCAAACCTTTCTTCCACGCGTGCAGATATCTGCTTCATAAGCTCCAGAATTTCTTTACTGGAAGCATTTTCCCTGTTGATTACAAATCCGCAGTGCTTTTCTGATACCTGGGCGCCTCCTACCTGAAAACCTCTTAAGCCTGCATCCTCTATCAGCTTTCCCGCAAAGTATCCTTCCGGTCTTTTGAAAGTGCTCCCGGCGCTGGGATATTCCAGAGGCTGCCTGGATACCCTTTTCTGCCGCAGTTCTTCCATACGCTCTTTGATATCCTCTTTATTTCCCTCCGAAAGTGTAATAACAGCCTCCAGGACAACGTAACCTTTCTGTGCAATTATACTGGTTCTGTATCCAAACTCCATCTCATCTGGTGATAATGTAAGGAATTCTTTCTCCGGTGTAAGCACATGCACCTCTGAAAGAACATCCTTCATCTCCCCTCCATAAGCGCCTGCATTCATTACACATGCTCCGCCAAGAGTCCCCGGAATACCGGCGGCAAATTCAAAGCCGGTAAGACCCGCATCCAACGCTCTGCCGGCAATCTTTGACAGAAGGGCGCCGGCCTGCGCCTTTATCTGATTCCCGCAGACACAAACCTCACTCATTGATTTACAAATCTGAATAACCGTCCCTCTGTATCCTGTATCTGAAACCAGAAGATTACTTCCGTTTCCTATAATATAGTATGGTTCACGAATATCCTTTAAAACAGAAATCAGCTCCTTAAGCTCCTCCTTCGTCTCCGGAGCCACAAAATAATCCGCGGGCCCTCCCGTGCGGAATGTAGTGTGCCGGTTCATTGGTTCATTCACTTTCACTCTGTCTTCTGATACAATTTTCGTAAGCCTTTCATAAAAATCCTGCTTCATGCTTATCTCCAATACATTGTTTTTATAAAGTATGCATTCTTATACCTTATCG
The DNA here is from genome assembly GCA_948441955.1 of uncultured Lachnospiraceae bacterium. Lineage (GTDB taxonomy): Bacteria > Bacillota > Clostridia > Lachnospirales > Lachnospiraceae > CAPEBR01. Next base: position 9,024 of record CAOJQZ010000076.1, read on the forward strand.
GACGAAGTCCGTCCGCCCCGCCAGGGGCATGTATTACGGGATGCCCGGATGGGTATAAATTCTACGCCAAATGCAAAAATCTGTGTGAACAATAAATAAAGTATACAATAAATCCCTCATAAATTCAACGCGCTCTTGCAAAATCCCCTGAAATGCGTTATATTAATTTCACGTATATTTTATTTTAGAAGGAGTGATTTATAATTGGACTCGAGTGACGCCACGCAAATTATTATATTAATTGTGCTGTTATTGTTGTCTGCCTTTTTTTCATCTGCAGAAACAGCCTTGACAACTGTAAACAAAATTCGAATCCGAACCCTTGCAGAAGAGGGGAAAAAAACTGCAAAAACTGTATTAAATGTCACAGACGATTCTGGTAAAATGTTAAGCGCCATTTTGATCGGCAATAATATTGTGAATCTGTCTGCTGCATCTCTTACCACTACTCTTGCCTATAGCTTCGGCGGCCCGTGGGTAGCGGTTGCAAGCGGAATACTGACAGTGGCAATTCTTCTTTTTGGTGAGATTACGCCAAAGACTATGGCAACGATTCATGCGGAAAAAATGTCATTGATTTATGCTCCCATAATCAACGTATTCATGAAGGTCATGACCCCTGCTATCTGGATCATCAACGGCATGTCCCTTGGAGTATTATTTTTATTCCGCGTTGACCCAAACGACAGAAACCGTGCTATGACAGAAACCGAGCTTCGAACCATTGTTGACGTAAGCCATGAGGACGGGGTTATAGAATCAGAAGAAAAAGAGATGATCTATAATGTGTTTGATCTTGGGGATGCAAAAGCAAAAGACGTTATGGTTCCCCGTGTACACGTGACCTTTGCCGACGTAGAAAGCTCCTACACCGAATTGATCGATATTTTCAAGGAAGATAAATTTACACGCCTCCCGATTTTTGAAGAGACAACAGATAATGTCATCGGTACAATCAATATGAAGGATTTGTTGTTTTTTGAAAATTCAAAGGATTTTCATGTGCGGGATATTTTGAGAGAAGCATATTTTACCTATGAGTACAAAAATATTTCCGAGCTTCTTGTAGAGATGCGTCAGGCGTCCTTTAATATCGCCATTGTATTGGATGAATACGGCGAAACTGCCGGCCTTATTACTCTTGAAGACATTCTGGAGGAAATTGTAGGGGAAATTCATGACGAATATGATGAAAATGAAGAAGACTTTATAAAGGAAATCCATCCTTTTGAATATATTATTGAGGGCTCCATGAATCTGGATGATCTCAATGATCGCTTAAATCTTTCTCTGGAATCAGAGGACTATGATTCTCTGGGCGGCTTCATTATTGAGCACCTGGATCGTCTCCCGGAATCAGGAGACTCCGTTACGACTGAAGACGGCATAAGACTTGTTGTAGAAACACTGGATAAAAACCGCATTGAAAATGTACATGTATATCTTCCCGGACCGATTATGAAGGATTATGAGGAAGAAAATAATTAAAATACACAAAAACAGGAAGGGAATTCTGAATCGCCGCAGCGCATTTCAAGAACTCCCTTTTTATATGAACTGTGCTTCATCTGCAGGAAAACCTGTCAGCTTACGATTACTGTCTGATAGCCCGCCTGTTTAAGCTTCTGCTCCAGCGATACTGCTTCCTCCAAATCACTGTAGCCGCCTGCCTGTACCCGGATATACGGCCCGGAATCATCAATAAATGCCGGAAAATCCTGTTCCAACAGTTCGTCAAGCATTCGTCTGGCATTATTCCAGTTTCTAAATGAACCTGTCTGCACCCTGTAATATGCTTCCTGCACTACCCCTGCACTATTCAGAGTATCCAGAATGCCTCTCGCGATTGCCTGTGCAATATCGTCAAAGTGACTGTCAAACAGCTGATTATCCACATCAGAATTAATAAAGCCTGCCTCCACGAGAACTGCAGGCATCTTCGTTCTTTTGAGTACTACAAGATTCGGACGTTCCTTTACCCCAAGATTAACAAAGCCGACTGCTTCTAACTGCTCATTGATATTCTGTGCCATCTCATATTTGATTCCTGAAAAATCATAAACAAGAGTCTCAACTCCCGATACTTCGTTATCTGTAGGAAACGAATTCCTGTGAATGGAGACAAAAAAGTCTACCCCCGCATTATTGGCCTCCATCGCTTTTTCATAAGGCGATTCATATACATCTGTTGTTCTTGTATATTCTACGTCAATTCCATTGTTCTGTAATATTTCTCCAA
>CAOJQZ010000077.1 GCA_948441955.1 uncultured Lachnospiraceae bacterium
TGTTGACCTGGAATATTTGGTAATGTGTGCATAGGGTGAGGTTATGGGAATGATAACTTTACGTTGTGCAGAGAGAGAAGATGCATTATTTTTATTCGATTTAACAAACGATCCTGAATATAGGAAAAATTCATTGAATTCTGACATGATTATGTATGAAAGTCATGTTGAATGGCTGGACGAGATACTTGGCTCAAAAAACAGGAAGTTATATATCTTGGTAGATGATACGGAACCCATAGGTCAAGGGCGCTTGGAATTAACTGGAGATGTATGCAGAATCAGCTATAGCATTATTCCTGAACGACGTGGATGCGGATATGGGGAGACTTTAATACGGTTGTTGAATAATGCAATGCTGGAAGACTTTCCCACATGTACGTGCAGCTATGGGGAAGTTTTAAAAAATAATATTTCTTCACAGAAAATTTTTGAGAAACTGGGATATAGTGCAAAAGAGTATAAAGATTACTTTTGTTATAAAAAACAGGTCACGCATTATGATGTTAATTTATGAAGAAATAAGAAAAGAGTGTGATAAATAAATGCTGTATATCAGAGTGGACATGAATGAAACTATCGCGACGGGGCATGTAATGCGCTGCCTGTCAATTGCATATGCTGCAAGATGCCAGGGTGAGGAGACAACTTTTTTGCTTGCGGACAGTCGGGCAGTGGGTATTTTGAAAGAATGGGATTTTCCATATATTATTCTCAATACCTGTTGGAATGAGATGGATTCTGAACTGCCTGTTCTAAAAAAAATAATCTTTGAAAGGGAAATAGAGTGTCTGCTGATTGACAGCTATCAGGTTACGGAGAATTATTTGAGGCAAATAAGTGACAGGACTAGAACAGTATATATAGATGACGTAAATTCTTTTTTGTATCCGGTAGATGCAATTATTTGTTATGCAAGTTATTGGAAAAAATTCCAATACGATATGCGCTATCCTGGAAAGGGCTTGCTGTTGGGACCTGCGTATGTTCCCTTGAGAAAAGAATTCAGCCAATGTTCTGCAAAACAGATAAAGCCGGAGGTGGAAAATCTGGTTTTGGTGTCGGGAGGTACGGACAGGTATGATGTGCTGAACCGCCTGCTTGGAAGAATAGAAAAGGAAAACTATAAACAGATCGTAGTTATTTGCGGTACTTACTACCCTAAATATGAGCATATTTGTGAGAAGTATAAAAAATATGAAAATGTAAAAATTTTCATGGCGGTCAGAGACATGAAATTTTACCTGGATATGGCAGATTTAATTGTTACGGCAGGCGGAACGACTTTGTATGAGATATGCGCGGTTGGAACACCGGCAATTTCCTATTCTATTGCAGACAATCAGCTGGATAATGCGAAAAGCCTGCATGAAGATGAGATAATAGATTATGCAGGGGATGCGAGATGGGATGATATTGTTGGTAATATTTTGAGCCTTTTAAAATTATACCATAGAAATTATACGCTACGCGAAAAGAGATCGTTTAAAATGCAGGCTCTGATAGATGGAGAAGGAGCCCGACGCATAGCTGAATTTTTAGTAAAGAATAAAAATTTTGAAGAGTAGAAGGAATACATTGCGGATATCGAAAGGGAAAGTGTTTTTATATAGTTTAGATTTAGAGTGGAGAGAAAAAGTGAATATAAGAATAAAAAATCAAAAAGAAAAAATTTATAGTTACTTATACAGGAGTCCAGGATTGTCTGCTTTTATTATAAATGCATTATTCGTAGTATTTATATTGTTGTTTTGTTCTGTAGAATTTGAATCAAACGATGATGCCGCTATGTCAGGGATACTGTATGGAGTAAATACAGGGTATTATAGCGCGCATCTTGTTTTTGTCAATTGTTGGATTGGGCTGCTTTTGAAAGCATTGATGAGCGTGGCTCCGGTTATTCCATGGTATTCTGTGTTAATGTATATAATATTGTTCCTCTCATATTATGCAGTCTCGTATTGTCTTATAAAAAAAGACAATTTTTGGGGAACATGTGTCAGTCTGGTTTTTCTTTTGTTTTATGGATACCATACTTATGTGACTCTGCAGTTTACGGAAGTTGCTGCGGTGTCAACAATAGCAGGTATTGTATTGCTGTTTACTGCGCTGGAGGAAAAAAAGCTCAGTAAATGGCAGGCAATGCTGGCTTTTTTATTGCTATTGTTTGGAGCGGGATACCGTTTTTCTATGTTTGCCTGCGCTTTTATCATCATGAGCGGGTATGGTATTTATGAGCTTGTTAAACATTATAAAGATAAAAGCAATTTCCTCCGATGGTTTTTTCGGTGTATGATTATGTTTGGGGTTTCGATAATCATTTGTTTTGGTCTTGAAGCTGCCGACAGATACGAATACAACAACAATGATTTATATAAGGAGTATGTAAAGTTTAACAGCTACCGGGCGATTTTGATGGATTATGGCTTTCCGGATTATGACGAGTACCAAGATGTTTATCAGCGGCTGAATATTTCGGAAGAGGACATGCAGTTTTTTAAGTCATGGAATTTTGCGGATCCGGATGTTTTTACAACAGACGTGGTAGTTACGCTGGGGAAGATTAAAGCAGACGACAGGCCGGAGATTAATGGAGAATTTGTTGGAGAATTTTTTTCCTGGTTTCCGGTACGGCTTTTAAAGTATAATTGGCTGCCGGGATTTTTATTGACTTGTGTTTTTGCATTTTTATGCAGTAACAATAAATTTTCACATCTTTATATCGTTTACGAGATTTTGGCCTTAGGCGCCATACAATTTTATTTGTTTTATAAAGGCAGATATTTAATATCCCGGGTTGATATAGGCCTCTTTTTTGCGGCGTCGGTTGTTATTGGAACGATTATGTTGGATATGGGTCCTAAGTATAGAATAGATAAACGAATGGCTCTGTCTGTTGCGTCTATTGTATTATTAACATTGTGTCCAGGCTGGTATAAGGAAAATAAACAGGATGAAACAGAGATTAAAGAGCAGCAGAGGGCGTGGGAAGTAACAAGACTCTTAAACGAGGACAAGGAAAAGCTTTATCTATGTTCCGTTGGAAGTGTGCAGGGGGCATATGGAGTGTGGGATGTTATTTCTCCTGGAAGGCAGTCAAATTCGTGCAGCCTTGGAGGATGGCGTACATATTCCCCGACATCAATCGAGGTATTAAGGGAATATGGCGTGGATAATCCATTTAGAGATATGGTCGACAATCCAGATATTTATCTGGCTGATAAAAAATATGCAGATATGATCACCGCATATATTTCCCGGCATTATAATGAAAATGTATATGCTTGTTCCGTAAAAAATATAAAGGGAGTATTTTTTTACAAATTATTATCTAAAGAAGTCTGTTTAGATACTTCTGATTGTGCAGAGCTGCCAGAGAGGCTGAATGTATCTTTCCAGGCGGAACGGGAAGAAGAAATGATATCGGTGGACGGATATGTTTATATTGACGGCCAGAGTTCGTACCAAGGAGAAACATATGCCGTATTAGAAGATTCGGAAGGCAATCAGACATGCTGTCCCATGAGGCAGTATGAGAATCCGGATTATAAAGAAGATTTACACGGACAATATTCAGGATATTGGACGCCTGAGTCAATCGAGAGTCCCCTTTCCTGTAAAATAAAAATTTACTATAAAAACGGTGATTCCTTATATTGTGTATGGGAAGAAGAGATAGATGAAGCGCAAGATATAAGAGGTGACAAATATGACTAATAAGAAAAAGGGGGTTGTATTAGTTTACAATCCACATAATCTGCACCAGTTTCTATGGTATTACTGTACATATGGAAAGGAATACAGCTGGACGGCCATAAGTCTGCCTAATGGCTATAAGGGCGAATACATGAGCAGTTACTGCGAAAAAAGCGGCATATTTGAAAAGGTTATTAAAAGCAGCCTGAATTTTCAAACGATGTCTGCAAAAGAGAAGCTTCCGTTTTTCATAAAAATGTGTCTATATGCTATAACAGGCAAACAGCGAAAATATTATAAGAAATTCATTGAACAGTTTATTCCATATGATGATTATGACATCGCAGTAGTACTTACAGATATAGGAATTGTATCAGGTATGTTTATAGGAGCCGGCTATGAGAAAAAAACGGTAATTATGGAAGACGGGACAGGCGATTATGCCGCCCGTCCAGATTATTATATTTTGAAGCGATTAGGAAACTTTCATGATTGGCAGGGATTTCTGACCGCTAAAATGGGTTATTCAAATCCGGCCCATTATTATAAGCTTAAGACGACAAGATATTGTGAGAAATTCAGCAGCAATCCGGAGAAAATGCAGTATAGAGATTATAAAAGTATAAACAGGCTATTTGATATGTCTGATACAGACGAGGTATTGTTTCAAGATATAAACAAAAAGATCTATGAGGAAATCGTTTCATGTGATTTTGAGAAGGCGGAGGCTGTCGTTTTTACGAATCGGTTTCAGGATTTTACCCGTGATGCTGAAATATATATAGAAAAATTTCAGGATTATATTAACAGAAACTATAAAAGCATTATTATTAAACGTCATCCAAGAGACGAAACAAACTATGTTTTTCATTCTGATGTAACGGTGCAGGAAATTGATAATTCCGTTCCTGCAGAAGTAATACTGCCCTATATAAAAGAAAAAAAGATTGTGTTTATGTTTACCTCCAGCATTATGCTGTACATGAATTCGTATCATTACACCTCTACGTTTTTATATTTTGAAGGGCTTTATGAAAAGAGTCGGGAAGCTGATTTTCCATTAAAATATATCACCAGACAGGCTATGGAAAAAAATATAAAAGAGTTTCATGTGGAAAACAGCACCATTATAGATTTATAACGGAATAATGTTTTCCGGTTGTATTTTATATCGAAATGGTTTAGTATAAAATAGTATTTGATGAATTTTTATAGGGAGATATGCAGAATGTTATATTCAGTTGTAGTTCCGGTTTATAACTCAGCGCCAACCTTAGACGAATTATATAATCGTATAAAAGCGGTGTTCGAGATAGTAATTCATGAAGAATTCGAGTTAATTCTGGTGGACGATTTTTCACATGATACTTCTTTTTCTGTTATGCAGCGGCTCAGCGATATGGATGAGCGCGTAAAATATATCAGGCTTGCCAAAAATCATGGGCAGCAGAAAGCCGTACTTTGTGGTATTGAACATACAAGAGGAGATTTTATTATTACTTTGGACGACGATTTACAGCATCCGCCGGAGGAAATACCAAAGCTTATTGCAGAAATGGAAGAAAATCCGGATATTGATGTTGTAATAGGAAGATATGATTCGAAAAAGCATAATATAGTAAGACGATTTGGGACAAAGCTTTTAGATAGTCTGTCCCGGCAGACTTTGGGAAAAAATAAGGATTTGAAATTAACAAGCTTTCGCCTCATGAAAGCATTTGTGGCGGAAAATTTGTCGGAGGTTAATTTGTACTCTCCAACGGTAGGGCATTGTCTTCTGGCAGTAGACGAGAGTATTGTCAATGTGACCACCCATCATGATGTCAGAAAAGTCGGAAAGAGCGGATACAGCTTCAGCGGGCTGATTCGAAATTTTATGACACTCTTTTACACGAATACGGATTTACCGCTTCAGATTGTGGGAACAATAGGAACGATCAGTTTTATTGTGAGTATTCTGCTGACGTTTTTTTACCTGTTCAGGTATATGATCGGAGATATAAGGGTGTCGGGATGGATGACCCTGGTTATACTGGTATTGCTCATGAATGGCTTGTCGCTTCTTTCAGTGGGAATTATAGGCCGGTACTTAATGCTGAATATACAGGAAACAAAACGGCTGCCTAAATATTCAATAAAAGAAAAAAATACAGATAGGATCAGGGGGAAAAAATGAAAAAGATATTAATTTTAGGTGTTGGAAACGCACAGAAGGACATGATAGAGTTATGCAGGAAGAAAGGCATGTATATATATGCAGTCAGCAATACTTCAGGATATCTGGCAGAAAGGCTTGCAGACGAGTTTTATCAGATTGATATTGTTGATGTGGACGGGATCATAAAATTTGCAAAGGAGAAAGAGATTGACTATATTTATTCCGTCGGCTCAGACGTGGCCATGCCCACGGTTGCAAGAGCCAGTGAAGCTCTGGGGCTGCCGTGCTTTATTGACGAGCAGACAGCAGTTGCATGTAATCATAAGCAGCTGCTAAGGCAGGTGTTGAAGGAGAAGCATGTAGAAGGAAATATTCCTTATCAGATGATACAAAGCTCTGACGAAGAGATAAAGATTGATTTTCCGGTAATGATGAAGCCGTCGGATTCCCAGGGGCAGAGGGGCGTCCGTAAGGTAAAGGATACAGATGAGCTGAAGAAGTATTTTGAAGATACATTAAAATTTTCCCGAGAAAAGAAAGTAATCCTTGAATCCTTTATTGATGGTGACGAGATTTCAGTGAATGTTTTTGTGAAGGACAGCGTTATAAAGTTCTATCTCATTTCAGACAGAAAGGTCTGGGAGGAATATCCGGGAGGCATTATCCACGAACATATTATTCCAAGTAAATATGAGAAAGAACCGGAGACGGCAGAGCAAATTAAGACCCTTGTGGCAGATACGCTGGAAGCAGTCAATTTAAAAAACGGACCGGCATATTTTCAGATAAAAATAAGCAGTACGGGAAAGCCATATCTTATCGAAGTAACTCCGAGACTAGACGGTTGTCATATGTGGCGGCTGATTGAGTATACGACAGGGGTAAATCTTCTGGAGGCGTCCCTGGATCTGCTGGAAGGGAAACCATATAGTCAAAAAGAGCGATTTGATATACAGCCCTTTTCTCTTGAATTCATGTGCGGAAAGCCTGATACAGAATTCAGGAAGTCAAACCATGGGATACCTGAGAATGTATATATACAGTGGTATTATGAAGATGGGCAAAGAGTCCGGCGGATGAACGGATACTACGAGAAATGCGGTTATGTCATAAAAAAAGGAAGATAATATGAGAATTGCAGTTGTAGGCGGGCGGGGATTTATAGGAAGTGAATTTATAAATTACGCGGCGAAACAGGGTCATGAAACGCTAATCGTTGGAAGCACACAGGATGCTTTTTCCGACTCCGGGGGAGTCAGGATTAAGGAGATGCTTTCAGAGTGTGAATCTATGGTGTTTCTTGCAGCGAAACGGCCGATAGCAGGTTTTTCGCTGGAAGATTATAATTATAATATAAAACTGGCAGGCGCATATTTTGAATATGCGCGAAGCTGCGGTATGACGAATATTGTGACTGCATCATCAAGAAGCGTGTACGCTTCCTCGAATATTCCATGGAAAGAAGAAATGTGCGATTGCCCGTTGTCGCTGTATGGAGCGTCGAAGCAGGCCATTGACGGATTGGCGTTGTACTATAATGATACACATGGGATGAAGATTAAAAGCCTGCGTCTGGCACAGGTGATAGGAACCGGTGAAAAGAAAGGCTTTCTGCTTAATACGCTGATAGATAATGCCATTATGGGCAGAAAGCAGACAATATATGGATCGGGAGACGGAAAAAGGCAGTATATATATATAAAGGATGTCTGTGACGCAATACTGCACAGCATTTCAACGCAGGCTGAAAATTCGGGCATTTTTAACATAGGTATGAATTACAATGTATCGATTGCCGAGCTGGCTGAGATCATAAATGAAGTATTTGGAAACGGAGCCGGAATAGAAAGATTAACGGATAAGCCGGAGGATAAGAAAAAGTATCTCATGGATGTAACTAAGGCAGAACGTAAGTTGTGCTGGAAACCGAAATTTGATTTAAAAAGAGCCTTTGTGGATATAAGAGAAAATTGTTAGAAAAGATAAGAGAGAAATATAAGAAGATACCGTTATCGGTAAAAGCGTCGGTATGGTTTGTTATATGCGGGGTCCTGAAGGATGCTATTGACATATTGGTTACTCCCATATTTACCCGTATCCTTACAACAGAACAGTATGGTATATATAATGTATATAATTCCTGGTTTCAGATATTTAAGATTATATTTACATTATTTCTTTTTAGTGACGTTTTTAATGTGGGTCTGGTAAAATTTGAAGAGGAGAGGGACAGATTTATTTCCTCAACCTTAGGGTTTATTACAACTGTTACAGGCGTTTTTCTGGCATTGTATCTGCTGCAGCATACCTTTTGGGAACAAATACTGGATTTGCCTGGATTTATGATTTTACTTCTGTTTGCGCAGGTGCTGTCGTATGTACCGTACCACTGCTGGATAAGAAGAGAACGGTTTGACTATCATTATAAACAAGTAGTTATTGTATCCTTTTTGTATGTGTTTTTTCAGCCTGCCCTTGGAATTTTTGCAATATGCTGTTTGGACATGCCGTTGGATCCGGGATACACCAGAATTGCTGCGGCTGTATCCATTCAGTTTTTGATTGGAATGCTCTTATATATTGGAATGATGTGCAGGGGAAAGAAATATTTCCACAGAGGGTACTGGAGATATTCTCTGAGAACCGGAATTGTTCTTGTACCTTACAATTTATCGAAAATTGTTCTTAATCAGTCCGACAGGATCATGATTAACCGTTATTCCGGGAAAGCGGATACAGGGGTTTATTCAGTGGCTCATTCTGCCGCGTTTGTAGTTCAGGTAGTGATGGATGGCCTTAACGGGGCGTTTGTACCATGGCTGTATAAAAAGCTTAAGAAAAAAGAATACGAAGGGATAGCGCCGGTTGTTAATGTATTGATACTTATGGCTTCGGGCGGGGTTTTTGCTATCTCACTGATAGCTCCGGAAGTTATGAAAATTTTAGCCCGCGCAGAGTATTATAAAGGCGTGTATTGTGTGCCGGCGCTTTCCTATAGTGTATATCTGATTTTTATTTATACGCTGCTTTCTGATATAGAATTATTTTACGGAAAAAACGGGTATGTAACGATTGCATCTACGGCCGGTTCTGTAATAAATATTTTTTTAAATGCAGTTTTTATACCGGTATATGGATTTATTGCAGCAGGCTACACTACGCTTTTCAGCTATCTGGCAATGTGTCTGGTGCATTACATTTTTACCAGAAAATGTCTTAAGGACGCAAATGTGAATATAAGGGAAATTTGCAGTCTGAGGTTTGTAATGGCTATCTCCTTGACATTGTTTTTGTTCAGCATCATTTGTGTGGTATTATATAAATGGTTTATGGTCAGGGCAGCGCTGGTAGTCTTAGCCGTCTTTGTAATCGTTGTTTTCAGAGGTAAATGGATGGCAATATATAAGGAAATGAAAGGGAAATAAATACAGGTCAAAAAATGAAAAGTGGAAATGCAAGTAATAGAATATTGATTTTCGCCGCTGTTTTAACAGCGGTATTTATGCTGCTTTCATTTTCCTATGAGGATTTAAGAACCAGAACGATATGGAAACTTAACTTTTTGGACGTTGCATTTGAGGGACGGATAGACGAGTATTATTCATATTCAGAATTAAATATACATGATCTTCAGTACCCAAGCGGAAACTTTGTAAAAGGTCTGGCGTGGTCGGTTTGGAATATTCCGGTTTGGATCGTCACATATTTTTTTAAGATGGATATATGTGAACATCCATTTTTGTATATGTGGTCGTATTTGTATCTGGTGTTTGTATTATTATGCTCTTATAAAATTTTTGTAAAATCAGCGGAGCTGTTAGGTACAGAGAAAAAGGATATTGCGTTAGGGGGAGCATTATTTGTTTTTTCCCCGTTTGTATATATCGGTGTATTATATTCCGGTCAAAATGATGTGGAAGTGCTGTTTTTGTATCTGCTTTCCATGTACGGGCTGTTCAAGGACAGAAAGAGTGTCTTTTGGCTGGGCGCTGTGCTTTGCTATTGGATGAAGCCGTTTTACCTTTTCTCTTATATAGCCGTTATTCTGCTGTGCAATAAAAATATATTCAAGATAATAGGAAAAACAGCCGGTCTGCTGAGCTTCTCATTTTTGGTTTCTTTAATATTGAAAATGATGCATTTGCAGCCGTCTTCCTCTCAAAATGAATCAATTAATAATATGTGGGGATATATGCTGCAAGGCTTTCCGGGAATCAATGGAATACAGATATCCATATTAATATTTGTATTAGTGCTGATATATTTTGCAGCATATATGACGAAAGCGGAAGGAGAACAAAGAAACAGGGTTCTGCTGTATTATGCCGCGTTGCCTACATTAGCCTATTTTTGTCTGGTTGATTTCGAGCATTACAGAGTGTTGCTGCTAGTTCCTGTAATAGTAATGATTATCATTGCAAACAAAGATTATCTGAAGATAAATATAATGTTACTGACGATATTGAATGGATGCGGGCTGCTTGCAATTATTGGCAACAGTGATTATCTGCTCAACATGAGATATATAAAGGGAACAGTTTTTGAAATGATTTTAAAGAATTTTAGAACATTAAATTATGATTCCGGAATAAGAAGCAATATGTTCACGCTTATGCCCCACTATGAGGTGGCGGCGGGAATTGCAGCAGCTTTTTTTGTTGCAGCGGCCGGCGTATTTGCGTTTGTCAACTATCCGGAAAGAAAAGAATTCAGAATAGCACAGAGCCGTACTTACAGCAGAGTATTAGTGGGATGCAATGTCTGCATGATTATACCGGCGCTGGCGCTGGCGTTTATGCGGCTGTAGGATGAACGGTATTGAGAAAGAGAGTGTATGATAATGGTACAGAATTTAATTTTCAGAATGGTACTTATAGTTTTTCTGACTGCATCAACAGCAGTGTTTGC
>CAOJQZ010000078.1 GCA_948441955.1 uncultured Lachnospiraceae bacterium
CCATCGTGGTTGAGCGTATCGATCATCAGCGCGATATATTTACTCATATCGCAGTTAATATAATAAGGTCTTGAGAGAAGCTCCGGCGTCTGGTAAATAAGGTTTGTTGTAAGTATGGCGTCAAGAGTCCCCTCTTCGTATGCCTTGTCAAATTTGTCCAGTCCATTGGTAAACAAACCAAAGGTTGCAGCGGCAAAAATGCGTTTTGCCTTACGCTGCTTCAGCTGGCTTGCCACATCCAGGATACTGTCGCCGGAGGAGATCATATCATCCAGAATGATAACGTCCTTTCCCTCTACGGAAGAGCCCAGAAATTCATGGGCTATAATCGGGTTGCGTCCATTTATAATTTTCGTGTAGTCACGTCTCTTATAGAACATTCCCATATCAAGGTTTAACACATTTGCAAGATAAACGGCACGGCCGGTGGCTCCTTCATCCGGGCTGATGGCCATCATATGTTCGCTGTCAATCTGTAGGTCGTCATAGCGTTTTAAAAGTCCCTTTACAAACTGATAGGTTGGTTTTACAGTTTCAAAGCCGCTTAATGGAATTGCATTCTGAACACGTGGATCGTGAGCGTCAAAAGTGATGATATTATCAACTCCCATCCTTACGAGTTCCTGGAGCGCAAGAGCACAGTCAAGAGATTCCCGCCCGTTTCTTTTATGCTGACGACTTTCATAAAGAAACGGCATGATAACATTTAAACGTCTTGCCTTGCCGCCGATTGCAGCAATAACTCTTTTCAAATTCTGAAAGTGGTCGTCAGGGGACATGTGATTAACGTGCCCTGTTAAAGAGTAGGTAAGGCTGTAGTTACATACGTCGACTATAAGATATATGTCTTTGCCCCGTACGGATTCCCCAATAATCCCTTTTGCTTCTCCGGAACCGAATCTCGGCACCTTGGCATTAACCAGATACGTATCCTTTTCATACCCGTTGAATACAACATCGTCTTTGTAAATGTGTTCGCTTTCTCTGCGCCATCGCACAAGGTAGTCATCGATCATTTTCCCCATGTCCTGACAACCGTCCAAAGCAATGATGCCCAGAGCTCCGATTGGAATGTTGTCCAATATTCGTTCGTTACGGCGTAACATCATTTGTACCTCCCAAGTTTAAAAGTTTTTTTTGAATTCTTATATCGTCGCCCGTAAGTCTCAACATTTTATAGCAACTGCTTATACGGGAGAAGATTCGTTCGGAATAAATAGATTTAATATCCTCAAGGGCAAGGTTGGTAGATATAATTGTTGATTTTTTGCGTAGAATGCGCTCATTTAAAACGGTAAAGAGCTGTGATGCCGTAAATGCATTGGAAAGCTCCGAACCTAGATCATCGATGATTAAAAGGTCGCAATCACAGATGTGTAAATGTATATCCTCATCATTTTCTTCATTTTTAGAAAAGGTTTTTTTGGCAAGAAGATCAAAAAGTCCGGAGGCAGAAAAATAGATAACAGAATAAGAGCTTTCAAGCAGCTCTTTTGCAATACAATGGGAAAGAAAAGTTTTGCCCACTCCGGTATCTCCATATAATAATATGTTCTGAAAATGAGATGAAAATGTGTCTGCAAATTCATGGCATACCTCTAGGGCGGTAAGCATGGATTCTCTTGAAGACCGTCCGGTCAAAGGATCTATGTGATTTGCAGAATAGTAGTCAAGGGAACAGTTGGAAAAATTCTCCTGCTCCAAGATTCCTTTCAGATTCGACTGCTCGTACAGTAATTCAATGATTGCCCTTTTCAGACAATGACATTTTTGTGTGCCGAGATACCCGGTGTCCCGGCAGTCTGTGCAGGTGTAATGAAGCTCAAGATAATCCTCCGGAAAATGATTTTCTAAAAGCAAGGTGCGTTTCCTTGAGGTAAGCTCTTCTCTGAGGTCTTTAAAGGAGGCCAGAGCAGACTCGTCACCTCTAAGCAGACTTTTTGCTTGTTTAACGCCAAGGGAGGAGATCGTATCATCAATTTCTTTTATTTGAGGAATTTTAGAATATATTTCGTCATAATGACGACGGAGAGTATATTCATTGTCTGACTGCCTTTGTTCATAAGCACGCATAAGCGCATCGTATTGAGGGTTGGATAATGCCATTGGAAAACTCCTTGTATTTTATTGCTGTATCAATTTGCGTTCCAGTTCACTCATATCATAGGAACGGCCTTCAAAATTGTTAAATTTATTTTTTGATGCAGAAGACTTTGACGATTGTTTTTTCCGTCGTTCTCTTTCCTTTATAAATCCTGCGTCTAAGATCTTAATGTCTTCAAGGCAGCGTACGTTTTTTTCCATCCATCCCCGTAAGATGGTGTCCGCATAATCAAAACTGGGCTGATGGATTGTGTTAATGGTACGGCTGCAGGCTTCCATAATTATATCATTAGAAAAGCCATATTCCTCATTCCATTTTTTTATATAGGTAAGCTCGGAGGCAGCCGGGGTTCTCCCCTTAATGCCAAATGCATTTAAGACGGAATAGCAGTTACGGTTGTAAGTCAATGTTCCGGCCTTGGCTTCCTCGACGGTGGTAATGTTCCGCTCATGCCATGAAAGAGCAACTTTACGTATATAATGCATACTTTTATGTCCGCTTTCCACACAATACTCAATCAGATACTCAATTAAATCTATGGACATATGTAATGTTTCATAAAAATAGGAAATAGAGTCCACGTCCGTTACAGTCAAGGTTTTGCCCAAATATTGTTCTGCTACAAACAAAAGTTCTTTAAATTCCTTACGGCTTTTATACTGCTGCAGATTGGATACCTCGGGTGCAGGGGGCGCAGCCGGCAATTTTTCTGTCTCTTTGGCAGCCTTCTTATCCGAAGTGTTTTCGTATTCCAAAAGACCCTGCTTTTTCCAATAGTTGAGCGCGCGCAGAACATCCTTTTCTGTATGCTCCAGAAGATCTGCTATTTTTGATATAGTAAGCGTCCCGGAAGGGGCGTTCAAATAACGAAGTAAAAGAAGATACACTTTCACGTATTCTCCGTTCGCTTTTACCATATAATTGTCGATAAATTCATTTTCAAGCACAGTTGTTTCCCGTTGTGCATGATTGGTAAGTGTTAACTTTTTCATTGTACACACACCGATCCCTCTCATAATAATGTCTCGTGGAAATTATTATAGCATTAGAAGGACAGGCAAAAAAGAAATTTTTACGTCAAAAATCCAGTTTTTTGTGGATAAAATACTGTGGAAAATGTGGATAATTATTTTTTAAGGAGATTTTCGCCGATATTTACAACGTCTCCTGCACCCATAGTTATCAACATATCCCCTTTTTTGCAGTTTTCAAGACAGAAGCTTTCTATTTTTTCAAAGCTGTCAAAGTAATGCGCATCACATCCATTTTGCTTTACCGCGTCCGCCAGCTGTTTGGAAGATACCCCTAAGGAATCGGTTTCTCTCGCAGCATAAATATCAGCAAGAATTAAATGATCTGTATGGGATAAGGCCTCTGTAAATTCTGAAAATAAAGCTTTGGTACGTGTATAGGTATGAGGCTGGAAAATACACCAGATCTCCTGGTGAGGATAATGCGCAGCAGCCGTAAGGCTTGCTCTTATCTCTGTGGGGTGGTGCGCATAGTCATCAATAACTGTAATTCCGTTTACTTCTCCTTTATATTCGAAACGCCGATTTGTTCCGGTGAAATCATAAAGTCCTTTTTTAGAGATCTCCACAGGGATATTAATCTGATCGGCAACCGCAAGTGCGGCAAGTGCATTTTCTACATTATGCTCTCCGTTGACAGACAAGAAGATACGTTCAACGAAAATACCATTCTTTGTAAAATCAAAGGATGCTTCTCCCAGCTTATTGTGAGAAATATTAACAGCGCCATAATCCATAGAGCTGTCGCAGCCGTAGGTGACAACCTTACAGGGAAGATCTTGAATAAGTTCATCAAGCCGGGCAATTGCTCCGTTTATGACCAGACAGCCGTCAGCCGGGACAAGCTCCGCAAATTTACGAAAAGAGCGCCGGATGTCTTCAAGATCTTTGAAAAAGTCCAGATGATCCTCGTCTATATTTAATATAATACTGATTTTGGGAAAGAAGTGCAAAAAGCTGTTCGTATATTCACAGGCTTCCGTCAGAAATATATTAGAATCACCAACACGAATGTTTCCATTTATTGCCTTTAGGATTCCCCCAACAGATATGGTGGGATCCAGCTCTCCGGCAAGCAGAATGTGGGACAGCATAGAGGTTGTGGTAGTCTTTCCATGTGTACCGGAGACCGCGATGGAAAGGTTATAGTTTGTCATAAGCTGTCCGAGAAGTTCCGCACGGCTCAGCATAGGAAGACCCTTGTCCTTTGCGGCCTGGAATTCTTCATTATCTTCATGGATTGCGGCAGTATATACGACTACGTCAATTCCTTCTATAATATTAGATGCTTTCTGACCATAAAAAATGGAAGCGCCTGCATGGATCAAATGCTCTGTGAGTGCAGATTCTTTATTATCAGATCCGGATATAGTGAAGCCTTCCTTTAAAAGAATCTCTGCAAGTCCGCTCATGCTGATACCGCCGATTCCTATAAAATGTACGTGTACAGGCTGTTTGAAATTAATTTTATACATGAAATTCCCTCCAACGGATTATTGTAATACAGTAACATTCTTCTTCATATATTATAAACATATATCTCCAAAAAACCAACAAAAAGTTTTTTGGTATATTTTCATAAAAAGTTTCGAAAAAATTGTATTAATTTGTAAAAATTGTTCGCTAAATGAAAAATATATGGTATAATATATTCAGCAGACATTTTTAGAAGGAGTGATGACATGAGAAAGAAAGAAATGATAGCAATGCTGCTGGCGGGAGGTCAGGGCAGCAGACTTGGTGTTCTCACATCAAAGGTGGCCAAGCCGGCTGTTGCTTTTGGAGGTAAATACAGAATTATTGACTTTCCGCTCAGTAATTGTATTAACTCAGGAATTGATACGGTCGGAGTATTGACACAGTATCAGCCGCTCAGACTCAATACGCATATTGGAATTGGTATTCCATGGGATCTGGATCGTAATTTCGGCGGTGTTACTATTTTGCCTCCGTATGAAAAAAGTACGAACAGCGAGTGGTATACCGGTACGGCTAACGCCATATATCAGAATCTGGACTATATGGAGACATTTAATCCAGACTATGTACTGATTCTTTCCGGCGACCATATCTATAAGATGGATTATGAGGTTATGCTGGATTACCATAAGGAAAATAAGGCGGATGTTACAATTGCCGCTATGCCGGTTCCAAAGGAGGAAGCAAGCCGTTTTGGAATTGTAGTTACAGACGACGGCGGGAAGATTACCGAGTTCCAGGAGAAACCGCCGCAGCCAAAGAGCAATCTGGCGTCAATGGGTATTTACATTTTCAGCTGGCCTGCACTCAGAGAGGCCCTTGTTGCGCTGAAGGACGAGCCGGGGTGTGACTTCGGCAAACATATTATTCCGTACTGCCATGAGAAGGACGAAAGATTATTTGCATATGAGTATAACGGATACTGGAAGGATGTAGGAACACTTGGCTCTTACTGGGAAGCAAATATGGAACTGATCGATATTATTCCGGAATTTAATCTGTATGAGGAGTTCTGGAAAATATATACAAACAGCGGAATATTGCCGCCCCAATATATTTCAGGGCAGTCTGTAATTGAGAGAAGTATTATAGGTAATGGTTCGGAGATTTATGGACATGTGCATAATTGCGTCATTGGTTCCGGTGTGACGGTTGAAGAAGGAGCTGTAGTTCGGGATTCCATTATCATGAAGGATGTAAAGATTGGAAAGGGATGTGTAATAGACAAGTCAATTATTGCCGAGGGATGCAGAATAGGAAATCATGTAACACTTGGTATCGGCGGCGACATACCGAATAAGCTGAAACCAGCGGTATACTCCTTCGGTCTTGTTACAATAGGAGAGAAATCTATCATACCGGATGGGGTTCAGATTGGAAAGAATACAGCCATCAGTGGGGCTACGGTAAAGGAGGACTATCCGAACGGCATACTGGAAAGCGGGGAAATATTGATAAAGGCAGGTGAAGTGGCATGAGAGCAGTAGGACTTATTTTGGCAGGCGGTAACAGTAACAAAATGCGGGAGCTGACACACAGACGTGCTGTGGCGGCAATGCCTGTCGCAGGAAGCTACAGGGCAATTGACTTTGCACTTAGTAATATGTCAAATTCTCATATTCAAAAGGTGGCGGTTCTTACACAGTACAATGCACGTTCATTGAATGAGCATTTGAATTCTTCCAAATGGTGGGATTTTGGAAGAAAACAGGGGGGGCTGTATGTATTTACACCTACAATTACTATAGATAACGGGTACTGGTACAGAGGAACGGCAGACGCTATTTATCAGAACCTGGATTTCTTAAAGAAATGTCATGAGCCGTATGTTGTCCTTACATCTGGAGACGCTGTATATAAGCTGGATTATAATAAGGTGCTGGAGTATCACATTGCGAAGAAAGCAGATATTACAGTTGTATGCCGTGAGCTGGAGGAAGGCGAGGATGCGACACGCTTTGGAACAGTCAAGATGAATGATACGATGCGCATCGAGGAGTTTGAGGAGAAACCGATGGTTACAAATGCAACCACCATCTCCACAGGAATCTATATTATCAGAAGAAGGCTTCTGATTGATCTTGTTGAGCATTGTGCGGAGGAAGAGAGGCATGATTTTGTTGCAGATATTCTGATCCGTTATAAGAACCTGAAGAAGATGTATGGATATAAAATCAAGGATTACTGGAGCAATATCTCTACAGTAGATGCTTATTATAAGACAAATATGGATTTCCTGAAGCCGGAAGTGCGCGAGTATTTCTTCAAAAAGCATCCGGAAATCTATTCAAGGGTGAGTGATTTGCCGCCGGCAAAATATAATCCGGGAGCAACGGTGAAAAACAGCCTTATCGCAAGCGGCTGTATCGTAAACGGAACGGTTGAGAATTCCGTTATATTTAAGAAAGTATTTGTGGGAAATAATTGTGTGATCAAAAATTCGATTATTTTGAACGATGTTTATCTTGGGGACAATACTTACATTGAAAACTGCATCGTAGAAAGTCGTGATACAATCCGGGCAAATACACGTCATGTAGGTGAAAATGGTGTGAAGGTAGTTGTTGAAAAGAATGAGAGTGAGAGGTATGCACTATAGTGCAGCTTGGCAGGAAAGGGGCTGACAAAGGTATGCAGATTACAGATGTGCGCGTACGCAAAGTGGCAAAAGAAGGAAAATTAAAAGCAGTTGTGTCAATTACTATGGATGATGAGTTTGTTGTACACGATATTAAAGTAATAGAGGGGGAAAAGGGAAACTTTATTGCAATGCCGAGCAAAAAGGCATTAGACGGGGAATACAGAGATATTGCCCATCCGATTAATTCCAGAACAAGAGACCGCATTCAAAATGTTATTCTCGAGAAATACGAGGAAGTACTGCGCGATCAGGAGGCGTAGTAAAATTAAAAATACTCCGTTCCAGATAAAAAACCCTGTCCCTTTTTAAGGAATTTCCGGGATTTTTGAAATTTCAAAATGCATAGGCTTATTAGTTTTAGGGTGGTGGAAATCTAGTCTGTATGCGCACAGACAGATTCCCTGCCCTTTTTTGTGCTCTGCGTTCCAGGAAGCGGGAAAACCATATTTGGTGTCACCGACAATAGGGGTTCCTGCAGCGGCAAACTGAACACGGATTTGATGATGGCGGCCAGTATCAAGCCGAATGTCCACCTCAGTTGGGGACGTAGTAAAATCAAAAATACTCCGTCCCAGATTAAAAAAACCCTGTCCCTTTTCAACTATTTTATAGTGCAGACGAGCAAATTTTGCACCAGGAGTTTTTTGTGTACAAATTTGTGAGGTATTTGTTCTGCCATTTTTTATAAGATAATTTTCCAGTGTGCCTTGTTGAGATGGCAAGTCACCGGTAATAAGCGCACGGTAATATTTTCCAAATCCGTGATGCTGCAGCTGCTTATTTAACTCCGTTGCTGCAAAGGGGGTTTTAGCGAAAACGAGAATCCCGCCTACCGGCTGATCGAGTCGATGTATGACAGCCAGATAGGGATCACCGGAAATACTTGAATTCTCAGCGATATGATTTTTTATAAGATTCACTATGTCGCAAACATGTATTTTTCTACTTTGTGTTGCAAAACCAGGCGGTTTATAGCATACAAGAATGTACTCATCCTCGTAAAAGTACTGTAAATTCGGGGCTTTCATGAAATGACCTCCGGGATTTCTGATGTTTTCTTTCATTTAACCATGGATTAAATAAATATGCAATATCAAAAAAATGTGTTATAATTTATTTACTCAATGTAAGGCAAAGAGTTGATTCTATGGAAAGTTCTATTCCAGTTTGGTTTCTGTCAGTATACTTTTTAAGGATATGCGTCTATGTGAAGCGGAAAATTTGGGGAGAATTTTCCGCTTTGTCTTGACAAATTTTTTTTCATAGATTAAAATTACGGTTAAATTCTATAATATTAATGGTGATGAAGAGGAACAGTATGTGTAAGCAAGCGACAGAGAGGAAATCATTTGGTGTGAGATTTCTGCTTAGAACTGCATAGAACCCGCCTCGGAGCCTCTGTATGAAAATACAGCGTTTTGCCGGCGTTAACGGCAGTCGAGAGAGCTGCAGAAAAGGTTTGCAGTTAACTAGGGTGGTACCGCCGAGCTTTTCGGTCCCTTTTGGGGAGTGAGAGCCCGGCGTTTAGTTTCTAATATTTTGCCGGGGTAGGACACTTCCGCCAGACAGTATTGCAGGAAAATATCCTGACAAAAAGAAAAGGAGAAAAGAAACATGGCAAAGGAAAAATTAGTAAAAAATATCACTCCACGTGATGAAAATTTTGCGCAGTGGTATACAGATGTCGTACGAGAAGCAGAATTATGCGATTATTCAAGTGTGAAGGGCTGTCTTAATTATTTGCCAAATGGTTATGCGATCTGGGAGTTAATACAGGCTGATTTGGACAGGCGTTTTAAAGAGACCGGAGTAGAAAATGTGTCTTTGCCGCTTTTAATTCCCGAAAGTCTTCTTGAGAAGGAAGCGGATCATATTGACGGATTCGCACCGGAGGTTGCGTGGGTGACACATGGAGGAATGGAGAGGCTTCAGGAGAGACTTTGTATTCGTCCGACTTCAGAAACTTTGTTCTGTGATTTGTGGGCAAGAACAGTTAAGTCCCATAGAGATCTTCCGAAGGTATGGAATCAGTGGAATTCTGTACTCCGCTGGGAGAAAACAACAAGACCATTTCTTCGTTCAAGAGAATTTTTATGGCAGGAGGGGCATACAATTCATGCAACGTATGAGGAGGCAGAGGAGCGTACAATCCAGATGCTTCATGTGTATGAGGATTGCTATAGAGAGACATTGGCTATTCCATTTGTATCGGGAAGAAAGGCAGAACATGAGAAATTTGCCGGAGCGCAGGATACTTATACAATTGAGGCTTTAATGCATGATGGAAAGGCTCTTCAGTCCGCAACAAGTCATTTCTTCGGAAGTGGATTCCCAGATGCATTTGGGATTAAATATGTGGATAAGAATAACCAAATGCATAGTGTGTATGAGACCTCATGGGGGTGGTCTACAAGAAGTATTGGCGGACTTATTATGGTGCATAGTGATGATGATGGACTTGTCCTGCCGCCGCATGTTGCGCCGGTTGAGTGTAGAGTGATTCCAATTGCTCAGCATAAGGAGGGAGTGCTCGATAAGGCATATGCGGTATTTGATGAGCTTAAGAAATCTGGCTACAGAGTAAAGATTGATGATTCTGAAAAGAGTCCGGGGTGGAAGTTCTCTGAGCAGGAGATTCTTGGTATTCCTACACGTATTGAGATTGGACCGAAGGATATCGAAAATAATCAGGTTGTTGTTGTCCGTCGTGATAATCGTGAGAAGATTGTAGTGCCGATGGATGAAATTGCTGTGAAGCTTCGTGATATTTTAGAAACGATACAGCAGGATATGTACGATAGAGCCAAAAAATTCCTTGACAGCCATATTGATACAGCAGTAACGATGGATGAAATGACTGAAAAATTTAAAGCAAATCGTGGATTTGTGAAAGCTTGCTGGTGTGGAGATCCGGAATGTGAAGGCGAAGTTAAATATGTAACTGGCGGTGCTGCAACCAGATGTTTGATTGAAGATGAAGATATGATTTCAGATAAATGTATATGGTGCGGGAAACCAGCAAAACATATGGCATATTGGGGAAAATCCTACTAGATTTTCAAGTTGGGGACGTAGTAAAACTAAAAATACTACGTCCCAGATTGAAAAAACCCTGTCCCAGATTTTAAAATTCCTGTCCCTCATGCAAAGGAGGGA
>CAOJQZ010000079.1 GCA_948441955.1 uncultured Lachnospiraceae bacterium
TTTCAAGATATACTCTCATTTGTGTTATACTAGCCAAATGTATATTCGTCAAACAGCTCGTCTACCAGCTCATGCACCTCTCTGCGGCTGATATTCTTGCAGCACCCCTTTGCAAGGGCAATGCGGAGCTCCTGCTTCATCTCTTCGTGTGCCTGTATTTTATTAACATCAATGGCAATTACCGCACCTCTTCTTCTGTCAAGCTGTATAAATCCCTGCTGCTTCAAAATGGAATACGCCTTGTTTACAGTATGCATATTAATACCTATTGTATCCGCAAGCTGCCGGACAGAGGGGAGTGTATCACCTTCTCTGAGTACTTCGGTTGCAATCCCCATGATAATCTGATGCTGAAGCTGAACATAAATCGCTTCACTGCTGTTAAAATCTATTTCTATCACCATAGCGTCACCTCTTTTGTTATATACAGGTTAGCACACATAAAATATTTATGCAAGAAAAAACCGCGTCCATATAGAACACGGTTCTTTTCCTGAAATAATTTAAAATAAAGATTTTATATCGGTATATTCATAGCAGTCAAAACTGTCCGCCACATTCTTACATGTAAGCTTTCCATCATAGGTATTGACGGCAGAGTATATTACATCATAATCCTTACATGCCTGTTCCAGTCCTTTATCTGCAATCTTAAGTCCATAGCTCAATGTTGCGTTCGTAAGAGCTATCGTTGATGTCCTCGGCACTGCGCCGGGCATATTGCCTACACAGTAATGAACGATGCCGTCCTCGATAAAAATTGGATTATCGTGATAAGTAACCCTTGTTGTTTCACCGCATCCCCCCTGATCAACGGCAACATCCACAAACACACTCCCCGGCCTCATCTCTTTTAAGTATTTTTTCTTAAATATCTTTGGTGCCGCCTTTCCAGGAATCAGAACGGAACCAATGACCAGATCCGCTTCCTTTACGCACTTTTCAATATTTGCGTCCGTAGATGCCAATGTCTGAATACGCGATCCGAAAATATCATCAAGATATGCAAGCCTCTGAAGGTTAACATCGAGAATCGTTACATTAGCACCCATCCCGACCGCTATCTTACATGCATTTGTCCCCACTGAGCCGCCCCCCAGAATCACCACATTCGCTTTCGGCGTGCCCGGCACCCCTGCAAGAAGAACACCTGAGCCGCCAAAAATACGCTCAAGATACTTTGCTCCTTCCTGAACGCTTAATCGTCCGGCAATCTGACTCATAGGCGCAAGAAGGGGAATACTTCCGTTTTTTTCAATCAACGTTTCATATGCAACACCTTTTACCCGTCCCTTAAGCAAGGCGTCTGTCTGGGGCTTATCTGCTGCAAGATGCAGATACGTATAAAGAATCAGACCTTCATGGAATAGGGAATATTCCTCTTTTAACGGTTCCTTTACCTTAATCACCATCTCCGCCGTATCCCATACCTCTTTTGCTGTGTCAAGTATTCTGGCTCCCGCCTGCACATACTCGTCATCTGTAAATCCAGAACCTGTTCCGGCATTTCTCTCGATATATACCTCATGTCCGGAAGCCGCATAGTCCTTTACATTGTCCGGTGTCATCCCGACACGAAATTCATTATTTTTAATCTCTTTTACGCAGCCTATTCTCACTGTCTATTACCTCCTGCTTTCTTACCTTTCGTATACAAAAGATATATTATAATGTATCCTCAGTATATGAATAATATTATTCTTTTTATATTAATTTAAAATAATATTATTCTTTTGTCTCAAAACTATATTATCATAACATTTATAACCATTCAATAAAAGTTATTATTTTCACAGTGTTGTGAAAACATATTATAGTTTACTAATTGTATCTGCAATTTTTCTTGCATATTTTTTCATTTCATGGTTAAATTTAAATGGTAAACATATATCTTATAGTAACATCGGAGGCGAAACAGAAATGAAAGATATAAGAGAACTAATTCATAGCACAGAGCTTACAAAAACACAGAAAATAATTGCCAGATTTATACTTGACAATTCTTCCGATGCATGTTTCATGACGTCCACAGATATTGCGGCAAAGCTCGGCGTCAGCGAGTCTTCCGTCATCCGTTTCAGCCGTTCGCTGGGTTTCCAGGGCTTTATGGATTTCCAAAAAGCCCTGCGCAAGGATTATCAGAACCGTGTTTTAAGTATTTCAAGTGCAATTACCGTTCCTGCACAGCGTATAGCCAAGAGGGCTACCCTTGACACCAATGCTGAATACATTAACCGGCATTTTAAAAATGCCGCGCAAAATCTTGAGAAGATTTTTTCCGAAAATACAATGTCCTCCTTTGAGGAGGCCGCAAATACCATTGTTTCTGCCAAAAGAAAATATATTCTTGCCACCCGCGGCAACGCATGTCTTGGCGATTATTTTCTTCTTTATCTGAAACACATGCTGCCAAATGTAGAAACTGTTACTTCTGCTTCTATCAGCCCTTTTGACCATATCTGCAGCATCGGCCGCGAGGACTGTCTGATTGCATTCAGCTTTCCGCGTTATTCTTCTCTTGACAGGCTCACAGTACAGATGGCAAAAGAGGCGGATGCAAAAATCATTGTCATTACAGACAAGCCCAGCGCCCTCCTTGCAGAGTACGCGTCAACGATTCTCACCGTACCGGTAGACAGCAACACATTTTTTAATTCTATGGTTGCTCCACAGTTTATAGCAGAGGCTCTGTTAGATGTAATCAGCCATAAGGTGAAAGGTATCGAAAAACGCCTCAAAAAAATTGACCGCTATCTTGATGAGCTTGGAAACTATTAAAAAACGGCAGGAATAATAGAGCCTTGTCAGATTCTAATTCCTGCCGGAAACGCTTTTCACTTTAATTTTTTATGCCTCATCGATGGCCTTCCCGATATCATGGCGCATATATTTGTTATCAAATTTCACCCACTCTGCCGCCGCATATGCATTCGCACGTGCTTCCTTTAAATCCTTCCCTTTTGCCGTAACGCCCAGCACGCGTCCGCCGCTGGTCACGACAGCGCCGCCGTCCATTTTTGTTCCTGCGTGGAAGCAGTAATATCCTTCATGCTTTTTAAATTCCTCAAGCCCTGTAATCTCAAATCCCTTCTCATATGAAACCGGATATCCTTCGCTTGCAAGTACGACGCATACTGCAGCATTGTCCTCAAACTGAAGATCCACCTGATCAAGCGTCCCGTCAATACATGCTTCTACAACTTCTATTATATCATTTTTCATTCTTGGAAGAACGACCTGTGCCTCCGGATCACCAAATCTCGCATTATATTCCAAAACCTTCGGCCCTTCATCCGTCAGCATAAGCCCGAAAAATATAACTCCTTTAAAGGGTCTTCCTTCTGCTCTCATGGCATCCACGGTCGCCTGATATATATATTTATTGCAGAACTCTTCTACCTCTTTTGTGTAAAACGGGCTTGGTGAAAAAGTTCCCATTCCGCCGGTATTAAGTCCTGTATCACCGTCTCCCGCCCGTTTATGATCCTGTGCCGAGGTCATGGTCTTAATCGTATTTCCGTCCACAAAAGAAAGTACAGAAACCTCTCGTCCAGTCATAAATTCCTCGATAACCATCTCGTCGCCTGCAGAACCAAATTTCTTGTCCTGCATAATTGTTTTTACACCTTCTCTGGCCTCCTCAGGCGTATTGCAGATCAGCACTCCTTTTCCGAGAGCCAGTCCGTCCGCCTTTAATACGATTGGAAACTTCGCTGTCTCAAGATAGGAAAGGGCCGCCTTTGGATCCGTAAAATTCTCATAGTCTGCGGTAGGAATATCGTATTTCTTCATCAAATTCTTTGAAAACGCCTTTGAACCCTCCAGAACCGCCGCGTTTTTTCTTGGCCCGAAGGCACGGATACCCGCCGCTTCCAATTCGTCAACCAGTCCGCCTACCAACGGATCATCCATACCTACAATTACAAGTTCAACACTTTTTTCCTTTGCAAAGGCTGTAATTTTATTAAATTCCATAGCTCCTATAGGGATACATTCTGCATACTCTGCAATACCTGCATTTCCCGGGGTACAGTAGATTTTATCTACTTTATCGCTTTTTGCCACGCAATATGCAATCGCATGCTCTCTTCCGCCGCTTCCTACAATTAATACTTTCACGTTTTCTCCTCCTGTTTTTTACTGTAACTCAAAGTCAAATAAATTTCACCCGGTTCTCTTCTACAATCACTCTTCCATTGGCGATTAGATCAATGGCTGCCGGAAGTATTTTCCACTCAGCCTGCTCCATAACCCGTCTCTGAAGCGTTTCCGGAGTATCCCCCTCCTCTACGTCTACCGCCTTCTGCAGGATAATCGGTCCGGTATCTGTCCCTTCATCAACAAAATGTACGGTAGCGCCCGTTACTTTTACGCCTCGGGCAAGCGCCGCCTCATGAACCTTAAGCCCATAATAGCCTGTCCCGCAAAAGGATGGAATCAGCGATGGATGGATATTGATGATCCGATCCCTGTATCTCTTTATCATAATCGGAGGAATTACAACAAGAAATCCCGCCAGAACGATAAGATCCGGCTTCATCTTATCTACCTCCTCCAGAAATTTTTCATTAAATTCCTCTCTAGAGGAAAACATTTTCGGAGAAATGCAGACATTGGGAATATGATGCTTTTCTGCCCGGGTAAGAGCATAGGCGCTCTGATTGTTGCTGATAACACCAGAAACTTTTGTATCTCTGATTGTACCCGCCTCTATCCCGTCAATAACTGCCTGCAGATTCGTTCCGCCTCCGGACACCAGTACAACGACATTTAACATAACGTAACTCCCTTTTCTCCTGCTTTGATATACCCTACCACATATGGAGTATCCCCGGCTGCCTTTACAGCCTCCAAAGCTTTATCCACGTCTGCCGGATCAACCGCAACAATCATGCCAAGCCCCATATTATAAGTATTATACATGGCGTGTTCTCCTACATTTCCTTCTCTTTTAAGCTTTGTAAAAATCGGAGGAATGGGATAGCTGTCCTTTTTTACAACTGCATGCATGCCGTCTTTCAGCATTCTTGGAATATTCTCATAAAAACCGCCGCCTGTAATATGACTGCATGCTTTAATCGTAATTCCTGCCTTCTTCACACTCTTAAGTGCCTTCACATAAATCCGTGTCGGCGTAAGAAGCGTCTCCCCCAGAGTTGCCCCCAGTTCCTCATAATATGTATCCAGAGATTCCTTTGTCATCTCAAACACCTTACGAACAAGGGAAAATCCGTTACTGTGTACTCCAGAGGAAGCCATGCCGATCAGAACGTCGCCGTCCTTTAAACTTTCACCGGTAATCATATCCTTTTTATCGCACACACCAACCGCAAATCCTGCCAGATCATAATCCTCCGCCGGCATAAGCCCCGGATGTTCTGCCGTTTCTCCTCCAATAAGAGCCGCTTCCGACTGAAGGCAGCCTTCTGCCACACCGCTTACAATGGACGCTATTTTTTCAGGATAGTTCTTTCCACACGCGATATAATCCAGGAAAAATAACGGCTCGCCTCCTGCGCATGCAATATCGTTCACGCACATGGCAACCGCATCTATTCCAATCGTATCATGCTTATCCATAATCATAGCAAGTTTTACTTTCGTTCCGCATCCGTCTGTACCGGAAAGAAGGACCGGCTCCTCCATCTCTTTTATTTTTGACAGAGAAAATGCGCCGGAAAATCCACCTAAGCCTCCCAGCACCTCCGGACGCATTGTCCTTTTCACATGCTCCTTCATAAGCTCTACAGCCTTATAGCCTGCTTCAATATCAACTCCTGATTTCTTGTAATCCATCTGTATACTCTCCCCGCTCTTTATTTATTCTGTAAATATGCCTCGTAGCCAATCTTGTCAAGTTTTGCTGCTTTCGCCTGTACAGTTTCTTTCATCTGCACCGTATACGCCTTTAATCTGTCCAGAAGAGCCGTATCAGAGGTTGCAAGAATCTTTGCTGCAAGAATTGCCGCATTCATACCTCCGTCGATTGCAACCGTCGCAACCGGAATTCCCGGAGGCATCTGTACGATAGAAAACAATGCATCCTCTCCTGCAAGATTCTTTCCAGACATGGGCACCCCCACAACCGGCATCGGAAATAATGCCGCGCACATTCCCGGAAGGTGGGCCGCCATACCAGCTCCTGCAATAATTACCTTCATCCCTTTACTTTCCGCTGCCTTTGCCCACTCGAAAAACACGTCCGGCTCCCGGTGTGCAGAAATGATTGTCATCTCATAATCAATTCCCAGCTGCTCAAGCATAGCCGCCGCTTTACTCATGACCTTTAAGTCAGAGTCACTTCCCATTACAATTCCTACTTTTGGCATAATTCTCTTCCTTTCCTGCATATAATAATAGAACGCCGGCGAACTCATCGCCATGCGTTCATCATACATTATCTTTACATATTTTTCAACGGTTCATTTAAAATCTCCGTTCCGTCAAGCACAAACCGGCCGTCTGCAAGAATCACAATTTCTTCTCCTGTTTCCGTCACTACCGTAATACTTTTAAGCTCCTCGTAGGGAATCGTTATGTCCGTATGGCAGTGGAAATACGCTTTCGATACATCCTCCTTTCTCAAAAGAGATACAGAGTTGTCCTTTGCCACAATCTCCTTCCCATTGGAGTTATAAACCTTATTCTCCTCACTCCAGCTGTAACAGGTATCTCCCACGGCAAAATGAGGGCCCATCTTTTCTGCAATGAGAATCGGCATCTTTTCCTCGATTTTGTATTTTTTAGACGTCACATAAGCCGTTGTATTTGTTCCAATGGCAAACTCGCCAAGAGGCAGCGTTGCGTGCCTATGCAGAATGTTATCATAAACATATGCTTTATTCTCGAACTCTCTTTCAAAATTACTGCAGCTGTAGTCTTCAATCATCCCGTTAGAAAATGTAATTTCCAAATCCTTATACTGAAGCTCGTTCAAATACACTCTGCTCACATGAAGAATTCCGTTCGTCCCTTCAAGCGCCGGTGATGTAAACACTTCCCCTACCGGAATATTTACATCTGCCACACAGTTTTCAAAATTTGTTTCCTTTAAAGGATCCTTAAGCTTCAGAAGCTGAACTTTAAGATCTGTCCTGTTTCCGTTTGCGCCAAGGATATGCACATATTTCCCCTTATCAAGAGCGTCAATGAGTATCTGCTGCACCTTTTCATATAGTTTTGCATCCAATGTATTGATCTTGATAATTTCATCGAAAATTTCTTCATAGCATCCGCCGATCTCCGGAACCGGATATGCGATAATTGTAAAACTTCTTTCGTCTCCGGGAATATAAGTATTCGTAAGCTGGCCGGCCCTGCTGTCATAAAGACGAGAGAGCTCCGCCTGTTTTTCCGATAACTTAACTGACTCCTCCTTCTGTACAGGGGTAAACGGTTTTTCCCCGAACATTTCGATCCATGCTGGTCCGGCATGACATGCCGCCTTCTCCTTATACTGCTCGAATGCTGTCTTCATAACCTCAAGCTTGCGCTCTACATACTGCTTGTCAAGAAACAGGCCCTGATCATCCTTATGGTCATATTCATACTGCTTATTTGGAACAGCCCCGTAAAAGCCTGTCCTTATTTGCTGCCGTTTTGTGATCACACTGACCGAACACCGGTAGATTACAGGCTCAAGACCCATTTTTCTAAAATTCTCTATCGCTTTTTTTACCACACGTTCGAATCCAAGAACATAACGGATATTTACGGTAGATTTTCCGGACAGATCTTTCCCGGTATTTACAAACCCCATACGGTATCCTTCTGTATAAACATCTGCCATTTTCCGAATCACTTCTTCCGGCAGGGATTTAAGATGAGCCGCAGTTTTTCTTTCATTCTCACTAATATACTCGCCAAAATAATACAGATAGCGGATGTCTGAGAGATCCGCATTTTCTATCAAATCTGCGGCAAAGCTTTCCTTCTCATCTACCTGTTCTCTGATACGGTCAGCGGCAAACACATCGCAGTAATCGCTTGCATACCAGTAGATCGTTTCTTTTATGTTCGAAGGTTCCGGACACTGCTCCTCTTCAAACTGATGATAAATCTGTACCAGAAGCTCAAAAAGAATATCCAGATATTCTGTCTTTTTTTCGAAGGTGTAAACAATTGCCCCTCGAAGCTCCGTATAGAGAAAGCTTAAAAGCTGCCCATATTTATTCCCCAGCTTCTTAACCGCATATGCGGGATTCGCGTAACTTTCCTCATAATTCTCCGGAAGAATATCCTCATAAAGCCTCCTGTTCCACGCCTCAAGCTCTGAAAGCGGAAGCTTTTGATATTCTCCGTCTGCAATACATGTATTTAATTCATCTATCATACTGACAAACTCTGACATTCTCTGAAAATAACCGCGGAATTCTTCCGATATGCCCTGTTCTTTTTCTATCTCTTTAATGCGCTCTGTTACAAGCTCATACCTTTCTTCAATCATCTCTAAATAATCCCCCTTAAAAATATTGCCGCCATTCCAAGCAAAACAGTGCTGCAAAGAGCCGTTCCTACCTTACAGGTTATGTAATTTTTATCTCTTTCCTTGAAGCCCCGTATTCCAAGGTTCAAGCCCATTCCTGCAAGTAGCGTTGTTATGATTCCTACAATTCCCATGTATGCGGCAACCTCTCCCTTGGCAGCAAAGGAAACACTGACCATAAGAACTAAAAGTGATACGGCCAGCACTGCTAACACACAGGATTGCACGCCTTTCTTCGCATGCTTTAAGGGCTTTTGACCATATTTTGTCCGAATCAGCTTCCTGCGGCGCCTTTCTCGTTCTTTTGCCGCCTTAAGAGCCTTTGTACCGTCTTCATCGTCTCTTCTTCCTTTTATTAACATGTCGTCTCCTTATCAGCACACATATTACAAATACTATGTGCCCCGCAACTCCTCCAATCGTATTAAGCAGAAGGTCATCCACATCAAAACATCCTACTTTTGACACAAGCTGAAAGCTCTCTACGCCCAGACTAAGAATAAAACTCCAGAATAACGTGGCAAAAAAGCTTCTGTATCTGCTGGCCATGGGCAGGAAAAAA
Organism: uncultured Lachnospiraceae bacterium; assembly: GCA_948441955.1. GTDB lineage: Bacteria > Bacillota > Clostridia > Lachnospirales > Lachnospiraceae > CAPEBR01. The sequence goes on from CAOJQZ010000079.1 coordinate 9,048, forward strand.
CCAAATGGCATAAATATCAGCACATTCCCAAAAAGATTTGTGAACATGGCAAATAATCCAACCTGATGCCGATACTCCCAGAACCTTTTAATCTCCTTAAACAAAACGAGATTATAATGATAGTCCTCCATTCCGGTTGTCACCCGTCCATACCAGTCAGAAAATATAAGAAAATATATAATGAATCCGATATACAGGATAAAACATATTTTCCCGAATATGCGGATTCGTTTTCTGGTTTTTGCATTCAAAAATACAGCATCCCTTTCAATACCGGACTTAGAAGGTCAGTCCTTTTTTATCTCTTAACAATCTCGCCCCGCTGACAATTGCAATGATTCCGGACGCAACTCCTGTCACAATCATAATAATACCTATGGCAATGCCGGACGCCCCTGCAAAGCTCATTGACTTATATGCCTTTTCGTTCATAATAATCCTCCGTTATTTCACACCATACTGTTCATAGTATGCATCAATCGCTGCTTTTAATGTACTATCAATGATTACTTTTCCCTGACATTCTCTGTTGTAAAGATGCTCTACAACTTCCTCCATCGTAACGATGGCGCTGGCATCAAATCCATAAAGCTCCTTAATCTCTTCCAGTGCGCTCATCTTACCGCCTTTTCCGACTTCCATACGGTTTAAGGACACCATAAGTCCTTTTATCTCCACATCGGCCTGTGCCTTAATGATTGGGAATGTCTCTTCTATAGATTTCCCGGAGGTGGTTACATCCTCAATAATAATAACACGGTCGCCGTCCTTTAATCTGCTTCCCAGAAGAATTCCGGTATCTCCGTGATCCTTTACCTCCTTGCGGTTTGAGCAGTAACGGATATCCTTTCCGTAAAGCTCGCTGATAGCCATTGTAGCTGCAACAGAGAGGGGAATTCCCTTATAGGCAGGCCCGAACAGCACGTCAAAATCAAGGCCGAATGTATCATGGATTGCTTTTGCATAATATTCCCCAAGTTTCTTAAGCTGTGTTCCTGTGACGTATGCTCCTGCGTTCATAAAAAATGGGGACTTTCTTCCGCTTTTTAATGTAAATTCACCGAATTTGAGCACATCGCTTTTTACCATAAATTCTATAAATTCCTGCTTGTACTGTTCCATATCTCCTTAGACCTCCGTTTTTGATTCTTTTCAATTTTATCATATCTATTGCAGAATTTCAATTATTGTAATTTC
>CAOJQZ010000080.1 GCA_948441955.1 uncultured Lachnospiraceae bacterium
AATATATAATAAATAATATATATTATTAAAAAAATCTTAAGTATTTTTATTAAAACAATGAAGAGGATGGCGAAGAATAATGAACGTACTATTAATTGGCGGAAATAATAAAATAACAAATGCCATAATTAACAAATTAAACAAGAGTAACCACCGGATTTATTGGCTTACAGGGGAAAGAAGGAAAAAGGTTTCAGCAAAGCATGTATTTGAAACATACAATTTTTCCTATACAGATGAAAATGTGAAGGACATAATAGAGAGCGTAAGACCGGATGTTGTATTATTTATGGGTGCTTATGATACAGGGTTTGACTGGAAGCACGACGGACAGGCGGAGGCGCTCCGTTATACGACGGCTATAGTCAATATTCTGTCGGCATATTCCATGTTCGGATCCGGCAGGTTTATCTATTTATCTTCCCAAGAGATTTTTGACGGTTCCTATGCAAATGATATTCCTGAGGATACGGCAGTGGCGGCAAGGGGCTTTAAGGCGCCTGCTATATCTCAGGGGGAGGGCCTTTGCCGCAATTACAGGGAAATACAGGGTGTAAATGCAATTGTACTTCGTTTGGATCATATATATGCTATTCCGGAAAAAGGTCAGGCAGAGGGAGATCCCTGTTTTGAAATGTGTCTAGAGGCATTAAAGACAGGTAAGATCGCGGCAAACAAAAAAAGGAAATTCTCCATGCTCTACCTGAACGATGCAGTGGAATTAATATATAAGGTAATGGAGGCCGGGGAGACGGCACAGTTCTGTTATCATATTTCTTCTATGGAAGAAACTAACGAAATGCAGCTTGCAGAGATTGTAAAGGAGAAGATGGGCAGCGGAGTTACGGTGGTCGATCATTCTGTGGGCGAAAATCAACGTCTGGTTCTGGATGGACGCAGATATCAGGAGGAGTTCGGACAGAAAATCTTTACGAACTATGAGAGGGGAGTAGAGCAGGTCGCTCAGTATATGAAACGCCACAGCGATAGTTTCGTGAAGGAGTCAGATGTAGGAGGAGGCTGGAGCGGAAGACTATGGCATAACACGAAGGTGATTTTCAGAAGCCTTCTGCCCTTTATAGAGAGTATTATTTGTTTTGTACCTTTCTTCATGCTGAATAACAGAGCAGTCGGAAGCCAGTACTTTGGAAAACTTGATTTTTATCTGCTGTATGTACTTTTATTTGCAATTATACACGGTCAGCATCTGGCTATCTTTTCCGCGCTTCTTGCCGCACTGGGTTACAGTTTCAGACAGTCCTATGGAACCAGCGGGTATGAGGTGCTTTTAGACTACAATACGTATGTGTGGATGGCACAGCTCTTTATCGTGGGTATGGCGGTAGGCTATCTGCGTGATCGCCTGCGGCAGCTCCATGAGGATAAAGAGGAAGAGATTCAATATCTTCATGAAAAACTGGAGGGTATTGCAGAGATCAATAACAGTAATGTGCGGATAAAGCAGAATTTTGAAGAACAGCTTGTAAATCAGAGAGACAGTCTTGGAAAGATATACGATATTACGTCAAAATTGGAGAAATATGGACCAGAGGAAGTTTTGTTCTATGCGGCGCAGATGCTGGCAAAGCTCATGGACAGCAGGGATGTAGCTGTATATACAGTAGCAAATGAAAATTATGCAAGACTGTTTTCCGCTACATCTGCAGATGCCAGAAGACTGGGACATTCCATAGAATATACTGCTATAGAGGAGATGTATAATGAGCTGAAGGAAGGCCGTGTGTATATAAATAAGACTATGACAGACAACCTTCCGGTATTTGCAAGTGCCATCTATTCAGAGGGAGAGATGCAGCTGATTTTAATGGTATGGGGAATTCCGTGGCGGCGGATGACGCTTGCAGAGGCCAACCGATTGACAATAATAGGTACTTTGATTCAGAGTGCCACAGTACGTGCAAGCCGGTATCTGGACAGTCTGCGGAACCAGAGGTATGTACAGGGGACGAATGTTTTGAATGAGGAAGCTTTCAGCCATCTGACAAGTGCGTTTTTCGAAGCGAGAGAACAAGGGCTTACAGAATGCGCATTAGTAGAAATCATGCCAGGATACCAAAGTCAGGAACAGGCGGCGGCGATGCTCCATGACAGCATCAGGCCCACGGATTATCTGGGCATACTGGAGAATGGACAGCTGTATGCACTGCTCTCTAACACAGACCATGAAGGAGCGCTGAGAGTCAGGGAACGTTTCCAAAGGCTTGGATATGACAGCCTGATAAAGGAGGCGGTAGTATGACACTGACAAGAGAAGAGCATATCTTTGTGCTTGTGCTTTTGATAAATCTGGCAGTGGCGGTTCTTTATTTCTTGTGCGGCGCGCTTTTCGTGGTACCCTGGAAAGCACGGAAGCGTGAGGAGGGGGAGGGGCAGGAGCTTTTAACAGATAACAGAAGAACCTACCTGATACGGGCGATTATAATGATACTTTGTCCGGTTGTGGGTCCGGTGTTCTTTTTCATGGTGCATTTATTGTATCTGACAATTTTCAGGTTTGGAGTCAATCTGGAGGATGTCGTATTTGAAAAAGACCGTGTTGAAACGCAGGTGAAGGCAAATGAAGAGCAGGAGCGCAATGTTATTCCGGTAGAGGAAGCAATTGCAGTTAACGATAAGAAGAGCATGCGTATGGCGATGATGAACATCATCAGAGGAGAGATGGAAGGCGCGCTTTCTTCCATTGCGTTGGCGCTAGATGCTGAGGATTCCGAGACGGCGCATTATGCGGCGTCGGTTTTAAGCGATAAGCTGAATGAGTTCCGTATGAATGTAAGAAAGCTTCAGGAGAAGATTCAGGAAGAGCCGGATGATCAGACAGAATATGAAGAAGAAATAATAGATTATATGGATAATCTTCTTAAGCAGAGGATATTTACAGCTCTGGAACAGAACGGTTTTGTTCAGGTAATGGCAGCGGCAGCCGAACAGCTCTATACGAAGGATGCGTCCAGGCTTACAGGAGCGCGTTATGAGGGCGTGTGTATGCGGCTGCTGGAGATAGAGAATTTCGAGGATGCTGAAAAATGGTGTATACGGCTGGCAGAACAATATCCGGATGAGCTGTGCTCCTATACGTGCAGGTTGAAATTATACTTTACAATCAGGAATAGAGAGGCGTTTTTTCAGACCCTTAATGCTCTGAAAAAGTCTGATGTTTTGATTGACAACGAAACACTGGAAATGATTAGAGTTTTCAGCTGAGGAGAGAAGGAAAATGGTATCACGTAGAAATTATCTTGCGATTACTATAGTAATGTTTGTTGTGTTTTTCATGTTTCAATTTACCAATGTTGTTCTGGAAAGCTGGAACGGTTATGAAAGGAACTCTCATGTCAGAGGGAGAACAGAACTGCTTCCTGAAAGCTCCAGCTATAAGTCCGGAAAGGCTGAAGAGAAGGCCTCGGCAGATTCCGGAGAGTACATTGTATATATCGGCGCCGAAGGTGAGAAGATACAAGAGGTCGCAGCGGCATGGTCTGTTTATACAAAGCGGGATATAAAATCATATGAGACAGCGGCGCAGTATGAAGCTGCAAAAGTAAAACAGGATACAAAAGGCCCCGGAATGATGGTGATCAATTCAGATGCAGTTAACTGGGAAGAGGAAGAGCTTTGCCGTCAGCTGAAGAGTTATGCAGAAGAAGGAATCCATCTTGTATTTGCGAATCTTCCCGAAGCGGAAGTTATCAGAGAAAGTAAGGAATTAAAAGAGCTTCTGGGAATTGAAAAGATAAAAGAAGAAAAAACAGAGGTGACAGGCGTTCATCTGTACAGCGGATTTTTCCTGGGCGGAGAAGCTGTATATATGACAGAGGATGAAGAAGATAATGAAAGACTTCAGGATATGGAGCTTACAATGCCGTGGTATACCCTTGGCGCAGATACGGATGTATATATGAGAGGGCTTCCGGAAGAAGAGACAGAGGAGGAGGAGCGTCCTGCTGTTATCTGGAGAAATCATTTCCGGAAGGCGTATGTTTTTGCCGTGAACGGCAGTTATATGGATGATGTGACAGGACTTGGCATATTGTCTGCAATAACTGCAAAGATGGGGGACTATGAGATTTATCCAGTTGTGAATGCACAGAATATGGTTGTAGCCAACTATCCGGGACTGGCCTCAGAAAATGACGAAGAAATTATGAATCGTTATGGGCAGTCAATGGAAGAGGTATTCAGAAATATTGCATGGCCGGCAGTCGTAAGTGTATATCGGCAGAATTCATTAGGACTTTCCTGCATGCTGGCTCCACAGTATGATTATAAGGATAATAATGAGCCGGATGCCGGGGCTCTGGAGTATAATATGAAGCGTCTGAAGGAACAGAGCGCGGAGGCGGGACTGTCTGCGGAAAGTATTTCAGATACATCCCTCAGAAGAAAGCTCAGGCTCGATGAAGACTTTATAGAAGAGACACTTCCAGATTATAAATTCACGTCATTTTACACGGGCAGCCTTCCAGATGAAGAGATTGAGGCTGTGCTAGAGGAGGATATATTGGAATTCCTCAGGACAGTTATCAGAGATTATGACGGAGAACCAGATATTATAGGCTATCAGTCTGAGTATGTAACAAGGCAGAGCGCGCTGAGTGACGGAACAAAGCATACATATCGTGAGGATTTTCGGATGAGAAGCGTAGAGACTGCGCTGGGATACAGCAATGTTCTGCTGGATATGAAACGTGCCGCTTATCCGGAGACAGAAGAGGATGCAGTAGAAAAGCTGGTATCAGACTTTGGCTGGAATATCCGGAATCATTGGAGGGCATTCAAGGGCTTTGAGGGCACAACCGTGTCAGAGTGCGATCAGAGAATCCGTAGTTTTCTTTCTCTGGATTATACAGAAGAGCCGGAAGATGATGTTGTCTGGCTTAAGCTTGACACAGAAGGAATGCCGGTATGGTTTATCTTAAGAACAGACAGGGAGATTCAAAGTATAGAGGGCGGGACCTGGTCAGCCCTGGAGGAAGACGTCTACCTGATCGAAGCCGGTGAAGAGAATCTGTCGATTGAGTTCAAATATACGCAGGGAGCTGAAAGGGAAGGATAAGAGATGAGGATTTGCATAGTGGCAGAGGGAAGTTATCCATATGTAGTCGGCGGTGTGTCCCAGTGGCTGCACGGGCTGATATGTTCTTTTCCTCAGCAGGAGTTTGTGATTTTGACAATTGTGGCGGATCGTTCCCTGCGGGGAAAATATGTGTATGATTTGCCGAAAAATGTAAAAGAAATCCATGAGCTGTATCTGAATGACTCAGACTGGGGTAAGAGAAGACGGCGTAAGCATCGGATGAACCGAAAGGAATTTAAGGCCCTTAGAAGTCTTCTGCTTGGCCAGGAAGTGGACTGGGGAAGTCTGATTGATTATTTCCAGAGAACAGAGATATCCATGAACGATATGCTGATGGGAGAAGATTTTCTGAATGCAGTGCGGGACTATTATAAGATAAACTACAGCCAGATGGTATTCTCTGATTTTCTGTGGATGCTGCGATCCATATATCTGCCTTTATTTACAACTTTGGAAATGAAGATTCCAAAGGCAGACGTGTACCACTGCATATGTACAGGGTATGCAGGCGTGCTGGGGAGTATGGCCAAGTATCTTTATGGAGGAAAGCTTATTATTTCTGAGCATGGAATCTATACCCGGGAGCGTGAGGAAGAGCTTATTAAGGCAAAATGGGTACAGGGAATCTATAAAAATATATGGATTGAACAGTTCCAAAAGATGTCCACTCTTGCATATGACAAAGCGGATATGGTTACCAGTCTGTACGAGCATGCAAGAGAGCTGCAATTAGAGCTAGGATGCCCTGAGGAGAAGACCAGAATTGTATCCAATGGAATACCGGTAGAGCATTTCCAGAATCTTCCGGGAAAATCAGAGGAGGAAGAGGAAATGATTCATATTGGCGCGGTACTTCGTGTGGCGCCGATTAAGGATGTTATGTCGATGATTCAGGCGTTTGGCTTTGCCAAGGAGCAGGTGCCCTCCCTTAAGCTGTGGATTATGGGCTCATGGGAGGAAGAGGAAGAGTATGCCAGAGACTGCTTCGAGCTGGTAAGGATAATGGGGATTCCTGATGTGGAATTTACCGGCCGGGTAGATGTGAAAGAATACTACGGGCGTATGGATATGACAATTTTAAGCAGTATCAGTGAAGGACAGCCGCTTACGATTTTGGAGAGCTTTGCGGCGCATAAGCCGGTAATTGCCACGGACGTAGGAAACTGCCGGGGATTGATACTGGGAGAGAAGGATGATTACGGTCCGGCAGGAATTGTAGTCCGCATTATGCATGTAGAAGAGCTGGCGCAGGCTATGATTTATCTTGCAAGAGATGAAGAGATGCGGGGGCAGCTGGGAGAGAATGGTTATCAGAGAGTAGTAGGAGGGTACCAGTACTCCTATATGCAGAAAGCTTACCAAAAGATATACAGGGATTTTGCAAAAGAACTGCAGCTTGATTGGGAAGAGGTGGAAACATGGCAGGAGTAGGAGTCAGGTTAAACAGCGTATTTAATAAAAAATCAATTGCGGCGGATATTGCCGGGGTTACTTACAGTATTGTGATTACGATAGCTCCCATGCTGGTAGTTATCCTGAATATTGTATTGATGGGAAATGTACTGGGCCTGGGAGACGTATCCTATCTGGACAGAGAGCTTTTTTCCTGTACAGTGCTGTATTCCTTTATCTTTTCCCTTCTTGTAGTTGCACCGTTTAATGCGGTTCTGTCCAAATATATGCAGGATGCAATCTATGAGGAGCGTTATCAGGATATCAGACCCTGCTATTATGTAGGACTGATTATGACGCTCATATTAGGGTGCCTCATAGGAATTCCGTTTTGTCTGTGGGAGCATTTTGTAGGCGGAGTGGGAGTTTTTTATGTATTCATAGGATATTGTACCTATATTGCAGTGACCTTAGTTTTCTATTCCATGGTTTACTTATCCATTTGTAAGGATTACGAGAAAATTTCTTTGTTTTTTCTGATTGGAATGGTGGAAGCTTTTGTTTTATCTCTGATTTTGACGCGGTATTTTCACTGGGAAATTACAGAGAGTATGCTGTTCTCGCTTATGACGGGCTTTCTTTTGACCGCTGTACTGGAGTTTGCAGCAGTGAAACGTTATTTCCAGGGAAACAGCAACCGCTATCTGCCGGTGCTTCGGTATTTCGGAAGATGGTGGCAGCTGGTGGTGACGAATTTCCTGTATATCCTGGGACTTTATATTCATAACTTTGTGTTTTGGACAGATGATACCAGGATGGTGGTTGCCAACAGCTTTGTGTGCAATCAGCCTTATGATATGGCAACCTGCCTTGCAATGTTTACGAATCTGTCTGCCACGGTTATATTCATCACTGGTGTGGAGATGCATTTCCATGAGAAATACAAGCTGTATTCAGAGGCAATTATCGGCGGTAAGTGGGCGGATATTGAAGAGGCCAAGAACCGGATGTTCCGGCAGCTTGCAAGCGAGCTGATGAATCTTGCCCGCGTACAGTTTATTATTTCAATTGTTATCTATCTGTTTTGTATTGTATTTTTGCCCCAGTTTGGGTTTGCAGGTCTGGTTATGCGCATCTATCCGTGTCTTGCGGCAGCATATTTTGTGTTGTTTTTGATGTATGGGGCAATGCTGTTTTTATATTACTTTAATGATCTGGCAGGTGCAATTATGACGGCGGCAGGCTTTGTTATTGTAACGACGGCAGGTTGTCTGATTTCCATGAGGTTCAGTGAGATCTGGTATGGAACAGGGCTTTTGGCAGGTACATTCACAGGCTGGACCATTGCCTATATGCGGCTGCGGTGGGTAGAGCGTCATGTAGATACCCATATCTTCTGTCAGGGAATGATACTCAAAAGGGAAAGCGCCCAGAAGCCTTCCGGGCTGGTATATCAGGCGCCGTCTGAGGAGAGTGAAGGGAAAAAGCAGGTATGATCAGGATATTAACGGCGGGCATAGGCTTTGGGGCAGTGCTCGCCAGTGTTTGGCTCCGGGCCGGAAGAAGGCTGACAGTAAATCTTACGGCCGTATGGGGAATTCTAGGAATACTTTTCATGCTTGCCGGAATACTTCCAGGTACGGAATGCAGGCTTGCGGCATATAGGACAGACTCGGCGGGTATTGTCGGCGCGGCGCTGTTTTTCTTATGTGGTTTCTGGCTCAGCATGTATTTTTCGAAGAGGGCGGTAAAAAGCCGGGAGAGGGCTATGGAGCTGTCTCTTGTTATGCAGGAAAGTGAAAAGAAAAAGATTTTATTTGTGGTTAATACGATGGGCCGGGCAGGAGCGGAAAGAGCTCTGCTTGAGCTTTTGAAAAAAATGGACAGCCGGGAATATGAGATATTTCTCTATGTGCTTATGGGTCAGGGAGAACTGATAAGGGAGCTGCCGGCGTATGTAAAATTACTGAATTCGGAAACCAGCTGCTTGTCGGTTTTATCGAAGGAAGGGAGGCGCAGGATGACGAAGACCGTTTTCCGGGCCTTTTTTCATAATGGGAAATTGTTAAGAAAGCTCCGGAGTGTAATGTGGGGGATTGGCAGCAAGAAACTTCAGATAAGCAAGCTGCTCTGGCGGTTAATTTCAGACGGCGCGGAGCGGTTTAACGTAGAATTTGATCTGGCGGCAGCATGGCTTGAAGGCGGGTCAGCTTACTATGTGGCAGATCATGTAAAGGCGGCAAAGAAATGTGCGTTCATACACATTGACTATGAAAACGCCGGTTATACACGGAAGATGGATCAGAAATGTTATGAAGAATTTGACAGGATTTTTACAGTTTCAGATGAAGTAAAAGAACATTTTCAGGCCTTTTATCCGGAATACGAATCTAAAATAAAGGTTTTTAACAACATCATTAATCAAGAAATGATACGCCGGCGTGCAGAAGAAGGGAAGGCATATCATGACGGCTATCAGGGAATGCGGATCCTGACAGTAGGAAGGCTTGACTATCAGAAGGGTTATGATATTGCCATAGAGGCTATGAAGCTTCTAAAAGACAGGGGACTTAAGATCAGATGGTACGTACTTGGAGAGGGCCCTTTTCGAAAGACGTTAGAGAAGAGAATTGCAGCGTATGGACTTGAGGAGGACTTTCTGCTGATGGGAGCAGTCGAGAATCCATACCCCTATTTTCTGGAGGCGGATCTCTACGTGCATGTGGCAAGATACGAGGGGAAAAGCATTGCAATTCAGGAGGCGCAGACGCTTTGCTGTGCGGTGATTGCTTCTGACTGTAACGGAAACCGTGAACAGATTGCAGACGGAATAGACGGTATATTGTGCGGGCTGAAGCCGGATAAAATTGCCGAAAGTATTATAGATATTCTAAGAGATGAAGAGAGAAGAAAGGCAATCGGACAAAGGGCCGGCATGAAGAAAATGCCGGAGGGCCGGCAGCTTGGGCAGCTGTTAGAATTGCTTACGTAGGTGGATATGAAGGGCAGGAAGGAAGTGCTGGTGATTATACCGGCATATAATGAGGAACAAAATATTGGAAATGTACTAAGGCAGCTAAAACAGCCGGAAATCGAAGCTATGGCGGATATTCTTGTCATAAATGACGCATCGTCTGACAACACAGGGCAGGTGGTCAGTGATTATGGCTGCAAAATGATTACCAATGTGCGGTGGCTGGGCTATGGAAGCGGTCTGCAGTTAGGATACCGGTATGCAGTCCGCGCTCAGTATCGTTATGTGATTCAGATGGACGCGGACGGTCAGCATGATGTGTGCAATATACCGGTTATTTACCAAAAGCTGTGCGAAAAGGGGCCGGATGGGGAGGGGCCGGATATTGTGCTTGCATCAAGATTTATGGAGGGAAGCTCTAAGTTTCATGCTCCGATGCTAAAAAGAATCGCTTATGTATGGTTCCGGTTCCTAATCCGCCTGCTGACAGGAAGGAAAATTGCAGATCCTACGACGGGCCTGCAAGGCCTGAGCAGGAGGGCGTTTTCCTATTATTCAAAGAAAGGATGCTTTGACGACAGGTATCCGGATGCCAATATGGTGCTGCAGATGCTCCTTCTTAACTTCCGGGTGGCAGAGCTTCCGGCAGTTATGCACGCCAGAGCAGAGGGGCAGAGCATGCACGGGGGGATTAAGGCAGTATGGTATATGTGCCGGATGTTTTTTGATATTCCGGCAATTGTATTTCGGATAAGAGTATTAAGGATAGATGCGG
>CAOJQZ010000081.1 GCA_948441955.1 uncultured Lachnospiraceae bacterium
GCGACCTCCTGGTCCCAAACCAGGCGCTCTAGCCAAGCTGAGCCACACCCCGCAATATTTATTTTCTATCATCCCCGTGACACAAAACATATTATATACGAAGTGTTCTCACTTGTCAACAACTTTTTTATATTTTATACATATTTTAATTCAAAATGTGTCCTGTTCTCTTCATCGATCTCCATAATCATATAACTTGCTCTTCTCTCCAGCTGCCTCGGATATGCGATACTGCCCGGATTCAGTATGATAAGCCCCTCTTCCTCTTTATAAAAGGGTCTGTGAGTATGTCCGTACATTACGATATCGGCGCCTCGCTCCCGCGCCGCCCTTGCAAGCCTCTCCTCACCAGTTACAACACCATAGTAATGCCCGTGTGTAATAAAAACATGGTGCCCGCCTATTGTAAATTCTTCCTCAGAAAGCAAATCTGAGAAAAAATCATTATTTCCGCCTATTATATGCACCGGACAATCTGCAAGTGCTTCTATGTAATCCTCCGCCCCCTCCACATCCCCAAGATGAATAAGCATATCAATATCTTTATTTTCCTCTAAAACCTTTTCAAAATTTCTGTGGGATTTATGGGTATCGCTTACAATCAATATCTTCATTTTATCTCCCCAGTCTCTTTTCAAGAATCTTACGCATTTTACTAAGGCCCTCTCCTCTATGACTCAGCTCATTCTTCTTTTCCGGAGAAAGCTGTGCACTTGTACACCCATATTCAGGCAAAAAGAAAATTGGATCGTAACCAAACCCATTATCTCCTATTATCTCATGTCCAATGAGCCCTTCCATTGTTCCACGAAGCGCTTCCCTTGTTCCATCTGGAAAAGCTGCCGCTATGGCACAGACAAATCTTGCTGTGCGCTTCTCATCCGGCACCCCCTCGAGCCGTCTGAGAAGCTCTTTATTTTTAATCTCATAGGAGGTATTCTCCCCCATATATCTTGCCGAATAAATGCCTGGTTCCTTATTCAGGCAGTCGATCTCAAGACCCGAATCATCTGCCAGCACAACCGTATTTTCATATTCCGGGATTTTTCTTGCTATCTTCGAAATTGCAGTTGCTTTTATAAGAGCATTCTCCTCAAAGGTAGCTCCATCCTCCACAATATCCGCCTCTATTCCCGCCTCTTTTTGGGAGAGTATCTCCATGCCCAGATCCGCAAGAATCATTTTTATCTCTGTCATCTTATTTTTATTTCCTGTAGCAAATATTATTTTATCCATATATCTTCTGCTGCTCCTTTTGCTTTTTCGGTGGTTTAGGCCCCTGAAACTGATAAAAATATGTTTTCAGCATACCATTATATATTTTCCTGTTTTTATCCGCTTTGCGTCCAAAATACCGCTCTGCCTCTTCGTAAGAAGTAATCATATAGGCTGACCAGGAATCCAGCTTCTTAAAACTTTCGCCAAAGGCCCGGTAAAGCTCCGGCAGATTTCTCTTATCCTCCAGACGTTCTCCATAAGGCGGATTTGTAATAATAAAACCATACTTTTTCGGATGACTTAACATTCTTACATCCCGCTCCTGAAAATGAATCAAATGATCCACTCCCGCCTCTGCTGCGTTTTTTCTGGCAATCTTTATAACCGAGCCGTCTGCATCATACCCCTGAATATCTGCATCTATTTCATCGCAAATCAAGTCGTTTGCTTCATTTACCGTCTCATACCACAGCTTTCTCGGAATCAGATTTGTCCAGCTCTCGGCTGTAAAGGAACGGTTCATGCCCGGAGCTATATTTGCCGCCATCATGGCAGCCTCAATAGGGAATGTGCCGCTCCCGCAAAACGGATCCACCAGTATCCGTTCCTTCTTCCACGGCGTCAGCATAATAAGCGCGCTTGCGAGTGTCTCTGTGATTGGAGCTTTCCCCGCCATCTCACGATATCCCCTCTTATGCAGCGATACCCCCGAGGTATCAATTCCCACTGTTACCAAATCCTTTTTAAGAAATACTCTGATGGGATAGGAAGCGCCTTCCTCTGAAAACCACTCCATATGATAACATCCGGAAAGCCGTTTCACTATTGCCTTTTTCATAATAGACTGTATATCAGAAGGGCTGTACAGCCGGCTTTTTACCGAGGCTGCCTTGGCAATCCAAAATTTCCCGTCCTTAGGTATGTATCTTTCCCATGAAAGCTCTCTTGTCTTCTCGAACAGCTCTTCAAAGGTAACTGCCCGGAAGGTTCCGACCTTAAGAAGAATACGCTCTGCTGTCCGAAGAAAAATATTTGCCCGGCAGACTGCCTCTTCATCCCCATAAAATGTAACGCGGCCGTCCTCAACCCCGGCAATATCATATCCGATATCCATAATTTCGCGTTTCAAAACTGCTTCCAGGCCAAAATGGCAGGGAGCAATCAATTCCATATGACTCATGTATATCTCCAATCCCACTGTTTCTGCTTATTATCTTACTTGCACACATTTATTTTGTCAATTCCAAAATAACAAAGGACATGTGAATATCACATGTCCTCCGTCATTGCAATTTCGATTAGTAGCTGCTGTCGTTGCTGGAATTCTTGTTTGTAGAATTCTGGTTGGACGCGTTCTTGTTAGATGCATTCTGATTTGATGCGTTCTTGTTAGATGCGTTCTGATTTGCAGCGTTCTGATTTGATGCGTTCTTGTTAGATGAACTATAATTCTTACTCATGTTAATTCCTCCTAATCTTTTTTGCTACGAGGTTAGTATGTCCTCTTCAGGAGAAATTATGTAATACTTTTTATTTTTTAATCAATTCCGTAAAAGCTCCGGATATTTTTCCTTATTTTTCCTTTTACATTTGTACATAACTTCATCAGCCTCCTGCAAAAGCTCTTTCAGAGACAGCTCGTTCTCCTCACCGGAAATCTCCACAATGCCATAGCTGAAGCTGCAGCGGTACTCCCGGAATTCTCCCGTTTGAAATTCACACAAAAGCTCTGCCATTTTTCTCTCTATCAGCTCCTTAATACCGCCGGTAAGCACCAGGCAGAATTCATCCCCGCCAATCCTTGCAAATGTATCCCCGCTTCGAAAGCTTCCCCGAATAAGCTCTACAAAGCACTGAATATAAATGTCTCCCTCCTGATGACCAAACTTATCGTTTACATATTTAAGTCCGTCCAGATCAAGATAGCAAAGCGTCGCTTTCTGCTTTTCCCGCAATATCATCTCCATATATTCCTCAAAAAACAGACGGTTTTTAATTCCAGTTCCTGCATCATGGTACGCTTTACTGGTCAGGCTGCTGGTCATTCGTTTTTCATCCGTAATATCAACTACAATATGCACGCAGGATTTACGCTCTTTCCATTCTATTAAAAAAGAGGTGATACGGTAATATTTATCATTGTCCCCTTCCGTCTCCCACACCTTATACTGCTCTTTACCGTCCCATTTCAAAAGCTCGTTTTGAAAGGAAAGGCGGTTCTTGCAGGTTCTGCAAAAAGACAGCTGCACAATTTCCCTCTGCTTTTTTTTATTGCAGTACACAATTTCTTTACTGTCTATATCAACCACAAGAAGCCACTCATTCCGCCTGCTTAAAAGCTCTACCAAAAGCTCATTATATCCTTCCGTCGCCTCTGCATGGCTCTGTGCATCCGCAAGTTTTTCCTTCAGTAGTTTCTCTCTTTCTTTTAACTGTTCCGCCATTTTGTTAAATGCATCCGAAAGCTCTCCCAGCCCCACCGACCGCTGTGTATAGTCTCCCTCTGCCACCTGATAAAGCTTTAGCATAAGCTGTTTTAGATTAGCATGAAATTCCTGAGGTTCTTCTTCCGGCAAAGTTTTATTGTCTATGCTGCTCATCTGTCTCTCATTCCTCGCTATTCTTTTCTTTTTAGTATGCACTTTAATATGTTTTTATTTTAACACAATCCAAAATCACTTACAACAATAAATAAAGTCTTATAAATACATTAAGATTTTAATAAGTTTTTTCATTTTTTTCTTGCATTTTCCATCAGCCTATATTATACTAGAAAACGTAGAGAGAATACTTTCTACAACCCCTTATTAATTATTTATACTCCCCTCAAAAGACCGATGGCTCCCCCATCGGTCTTTTACTTTTTTCATTTATCTATGTGCAGTTTCTTTCAGCGCCTTGAGTTGAACAGCCTTAAGATAAATACAATGACAAGTACAGGCACAACAAATGGCGCAATCAGACTGAGAATTCCTCCGACTACAGTAAATACTGCCATGATAATACCGGCAATAGCAAGCACCAGAAGAAGTCTCTTCCACCATGTACCGGCTCGGGATACATGGTTTCCTTCTGTTTTCTCCTGTCCCCTGCCATATCCGCTTTCCCTGGGTTCATAATAGTTATCCTGATAACCGGCATCTGACCGTCCGCCATTAGAATCAATAATTGTCCGCGCGATTATCCACGGATCTCCAAGCTCTGCAGTCACTTCTTCCTCCATGCGGCCTTTCTTTATCTCGTCACTGATATAACCG
Source organism: uncultured Lachnospiraceae bacterium (assembly GCA_948441955.1). GTDB lineage: Bacteria > Bacillota > Clostridia > Lachnospirales > Lachnospiraceae > CAPEBR01. The sequence continues at coordinate 4,476 of CAOJQZ010000081.1, forward strand.
TTGTAATAATCTACATTCTCCTGAATCACCGGTCCCTTCAGGTCATTTCCAAGCGCCGACCTAAGTCCTTCCAAAAATTCTCTTTGCGTCATATTTACCTCCAAATTATACTTCAAAAATCAGATCTCCATAGGACGGCATCGGCCACGCCTCCTTATCTACAATCATCTCAAGCTTATCCACCGGCGAACGCAGAGCCTCCATAGCAGGCACCACATGAAAATGATAGAACCTCGCCTGATCCTCTCCCTCTTCCATGGATACTGCCTCATTTTCCGCAGCCTTAAGCTTCTCCAGGGCATTTTTCATTTCTTTAAGAAGCTCTGAAACTTCTTTTAACATTTCAAACTGCACGGAAGCATCCGCGCCTGCTTCCTTTACTGCAAGAACGGTATCTGCAAGAACCTTAGTATATTTTACAACAGCGGGAACAAACTGCTTACTCGCCATGTCGATCATTGTTCGGGCCTCAATATTGATTGCTTTTGCATAGCTTTCGAATTTTATCTCAGCACGGGATGCAAGCTCTACACGGGTGAACACCTTAAATTTCTCAAACATGGAAACCGCTTTGTCCGTTGTAAGGGCCGGAATCGCCTCCACCATAGAACGCAGATTAGGAAGTCCGCGCCTTTTTGCCTCCTTTACCCATTCGTCAGAATATCCGTTACCGTTAAACACAATTCTTTGATGGCGGGCAGCATATTTTTTTATCAGATCATGCAGCGCTTTGTCAAAATCTTCTGCCGCCTCCAGCTCGTCGCATGCCTCAGAAAATGCTTCTGCAACAATCGTATTAAGCACAACATTGGGGCCTGCAACAGAATCTCTGGATCCAACCATACGAAATTCAAATTTATTGCCTGTAAACGCAAATGGAGACGTTCTGTTCCGGTCAGTAGCGTCTTTTGCCAGATCAGGAAGGGTCCTTACGCCTGTCTCAAGAGTTCCGCTTTTAATACTGTGGGTTGCAGCGCCCGTACTGATAAGCTGCTCTAAAACATCCTCCAGCTGTTCACCAAGAAATACGGATATAATTGCCGGCGGCGCCTCGTTGGATCCCAGCCTGTGATCATTTCCCGGGTCAGAGGCAGACTCCCGGAGCAAATCGGCGTGAATGTCCACTGCCTTTAAAATACATGTAAGTACAAGCAGAAACTGAATATTTTCATGGGGCGTTTTTCCAGGATCCAAAAGATTCCTGCCGTCGTCTGTTATCAAAGACCAGTTATTGTGTTTGCCGGAGCCGTTCACGCCTGCAAAGGGCTTCTCATGAAGCAGGCATTTCATGCCGTGGCGGGCGGCAACCTTTTTTAATGTCAGCATAACCAGATGATTATGATCGACAGCAACATTCGCCGCCGCATAAATCGGTGCCAGCTCGTGCTGGGCCGGCGCCGCTTCATTATGCTGTGTTTTAGCGCTGACTCCAACTTTCCACAGCTCTTCATTGACATCCTTCATAAAACCGGCAATTCTCTGCCGGATAATTCCAAAATAATGATCATCCAGCTCCTGCCCTTTCGGAGGCATCGCTCCAAACAGAGTACGGCCTGTATAGATCAGATCCTTTCTTTCCTGGAACTTCTTAGCATCCACAAGAAAATATTCCTGTTCCGGACCGACAGACGGCGTCACCTTTTTAGATGTGGTATTTCCAAACAGACGCAGAAGCCTTAAGGACTGTTCATTAATGGCCTCCATAGACCGGAGCAGCGGCGTCTTCTGATCAAGAGCTTCGCCTGTATAGGAACAAAACGCTGTAGGAATGCAAAGTGTAGCGCCCGCCGCGTCATGTCTTACAAAGGCCGGTGACGTGCAGTCCCACGCCGTATAGCCTCTTGCTTCAAAGGTTGCCCTTAATCCCCCTGACGGAAAAGAAGATGCATCCGGCTCCCCTTTAATCAGCTCTTTACCGGAAAAGCTCATCAGAACCTTCCCGCTTGGAAGGGGCGCCGAGATAAAAGAGTCATGCTTCTCCGCAGTGACGCCTGTAAGCGGCTGAAACCAGTGGGTATAGTGTGTCGCGCCCTTTTCAATCGCCCATTCCTTCATCTCATGTGCAATAACATCCGCAGTAGCAAGATCCAGTTCCTTCCCTTCTTCAATCATCTTTTTCAAATCTTTGTATACCTTTTTCGGAAGCCTCTCCTGCATAACGGTATCATTAAACACATCTTCCCCAAAAATTTCTGTCACTTTAACCGGTTCACCCATATTTCCCACATTTCCTTTCTATTAACAAAAAGGCACTCCAACCAATGTCGGAACGCCTCTCTTCTTTTTACGCCTGTTAGTATAACTCAATCCACCAGAAAAGACAAGCGAAATTTTTACGGTCCCGCATTAAGCTTTTCCAACTGAACCAAATAACTCCATTTTCTCTTTTACCTTTGCGATAATTGCTTCATAACCTGGCTTCAATAATTTACGCGGATCATATCCTTTTCCTTCACGATCCTTGCCTGCTTCAATGTACTCGCGTGTAGCGTCTGCAAACACAAGCTGACACTCTGTATTCACATTAATCTTTGCAACGCCTAAATCAATTGCCTTCTTAATCATATCGTCCGGAATTCCTGTTCCTCCGTGAAGAACTAACGGCATATCGCCTGTAAGCTTCTGAATAGCATCCAATGTCTCAAAGCTTAAACCTGCCCAGTTTTCCGGATATTTTCCATGAATGTTGCCGATACCTGCCGCCAGCATGTCTACGCCAAGATCCGCAATCATCTTGCATTCACCCGGATCTGCACACTCACCCTGTCCTACAACACCGTCTTCCTCGCCTCCGATTGCACCGACCTCTGCCTCAAGAGACATTCCTTTCTCTTTACAGATTTCAATCAGCTCTTTTGTCTTTGCAACATTTTCCTCAATTGGATACTTGGACCCGTCAAACATAATGGAGGTAAATCCTGCTTCAATACATTTCTTGCATCCATCATAGCTTCCGTGATCAAGATGCGTAGCAACAGGAACTGTAATTCCCATCTCTTCAACCATAGCCGCAACCATATCCTGTACAGTCTTAAACCCTGTCATGTACTTTCCGGCGCCCTCGGATACACCCAGGATAACCGGGGATTTTGTCTCCTCGGCCGCTGTCAGAATAGCCTTTGTCCACTCAAGATTGTTAATGTTGAACTGGCCTACTGCGTAGTGGCCTGCTACAGCTTTTTCAAGCATCTCTTTTGCTGATACTAACATATATAATTCCTCCAATTTCTCCGCCGGTATGTAACATCTTCCCGACTGTGATAATTTTTCTTTTTTTATTATAACTCATTGTCTAAAAAAAGACAAGAATAAAGCGTCATGCAAATGCTTAATAAAAGTTTAAATCCCTGCATATGCATGACGCTCCTGCATCCTCCTTCTGTATCTAATATTTTACTTCTACGGGCATCCGTGTTTTAGCAGATTCCATAATCGCAAGTATAGCAAGAACCGTATTGGCCGAATCCTTCAGTGTCACCGGAAATTCCCTGCCTGAAAGAATACAGTCAACAAATCCACTGATACTCTGGAATGCAAATCCGTGGTGCTTTCCAAATATTTTATTCTGCACAATTACATCTGGCACAGTAACCTTATCATCTGTATATTGCTGGATCATATTATGATTGCTTGCATCAATACTGATCATGCCCTTATCTCCCAGCACATTAAACTTAATATCATTTACGCAGGGATTTGCGTTTGGAGTAATCCAGCCGTTTTCCATCTGCGCAATTCCGCCGTTACAGAATTCGATTGTGGTCAGATACTCATCTACCGTATCCACTCCCCTGTCCTTTAAAACTCCCTCTCGGCTTACGCTGTACACACGTTTTACCTCATCATGGAAAAACCATCGCAGCGTATCGAGACTATGACTTCCCAGGAACCAGAGAATGGACGATTTTGCAGCCCAGGGAAGCATATCTGTGGCAACCCATTTCACATCATTCAGCCTCATATATGCACTGTAAATATTCCCCAGCTCTCCTCTGTCCACCGCCTCATGGGCCGCATGAAAGGGAGGACTCCATCGGTTGTGGAGATCTACCATAGCCCTTACATTATTCTTTTCTACTGCGTTTACAATACGGTATACGTCCTCCCTTGTTGTGGCAAGGGGCTTTTCAATCAGCATATTTTTCTTATGCTCCGCTGCTGCCTCTGCAATATCTGCATGCGCAAAATCCGGCGTTACGATTGCGACTGCGTCGCAGTCTGCTTTTTTAAACATCTCATTATAATCATCATATACTTCCTTAATCCCCAGCTTCGCTGCCATCGCCTCTGCCTTGGCACGATTCATATCACAGATTGCATTTACCTCTGCAAATGGATGCTCCTGGTATATCCGTGCATGATTCTCACCCCAGATTCCGGCACCCACGATTGCCATCTTAAGCTTTAAACTCATTGTTTTTCCCCCTAAACTGATAATTTTATCCTTTTACAGAACCAAATGTCAGACCTCGTATCATATGCTTTTGTACTATAACTGCAAAAATCAATACCGGCAGTACGGCAAGCACGCCTGTTGCCGCCATCTCGCCCCATTTTACTCCTGATACGGACAGGTACATCATAACAGATGTTGGAATTGTCTTTGCCTGAATACTTGTCAGGAAATTTGCAAACACAAATTCATTCCACGAATTAATAACACAGAAAATCGAAGTTGCAACAAGCCCGGGGGTAATCAGCGGAAGCAGAACCCGAATAATTGTAAATGGAATATTAAACGTTGTATAACAGATAATCAGCACCAGCCTCGTATCCAGAAGGCCGAATATAGATGCCATCATAAAATATGGAATTACAACCGCCATTGGCGGAAGAAATTTCTGACTGAGCACCCAGAATGCTCTGTCCTCGCGTTTTCTCCAATTATATCTTGCAAATCCGTATGCCGCAAAGCTTCCGACCACCAAGGAAATTAAAGTGGATATAACTGCAATAATCAGACTGTTTTTAAAGAAATCCAGAATGTTGCTCTGTTCAATAATCGTCTGATAATTCTTAAGAGTTGGCATAACAAAAATCTTTGACGGATCAAGAATATCTACCCTGTTCCGGAAGCTTACCATTATCATCCATATGAACGGAAGCAGGCAGGCTAGACAAACCAACAGTAAAAAAATTCCCCGAAGCAGACTGACAAGCCTTCTCTTTCCTTTTCTGCTCATCACACCGTCTCCTCCTTCCGCATCTTTCTAATTAAGAATTTACTAATACACGTGGTCAGCACAAGAAGTACAAGGGCAATTGCCGCCGCTCTTCCGATCAACCCATTCTGTGCGTTTGCCATACGATAAATATGAAGGCTCAAAAACTCGGTAGCGGTTCCTGGTCCGCCCTGTGTGAGAACATATGCAATATCGAACAGCTTCAAACAGTCGATCACTCGGAACAGGAGCGTCAGGTATACCAGCTTCTTAATCATAGGAATTGTAATATAAACTAATTCCTGAATCTTTGTTGCCCCGTCAATCGCTGCAGACTCATAGGGCTCATCCGGAACGGAACGAAGTCCCGCATACACGATCAACGTAACAAACGGCGTATACTGCCACACATCTACCAGAAGAATGGACCAAAAGGCCATTTTTTCCGACAGCCATGTCACCTTCAATCCAAGCAGCGTGTTTAGAAAATGGTTTACAATTCCATATTCTGAGTTCAGCATCA
>CAOJQZ010000082.1 GCA_948441955.1 uncultured Lachnospiraceae bacterium
TTTTTCTTTTTTCCTTCGTATTGAAAAATGAAAGATTCTGTCAAAAATCCACCTGTTCCGCAAGCTGGATCCATAATAATTTCGCCGTTTTTTGGATCTATTACCTTAACCATATACTGTACAAGCGACTTTGGCGTAAAAAACTGACCCTTATCATCTCTAATTGTCGGTCCAATAATCGTCTGAAACGCATCTCCAATAATATGTGAGGGAGCAACTGATAAAGAAATATTACTGAGCATTTCCAATACTGTTTTCAATTCTTCTTCAGTCATTGCGAAATCATCAAATTGCTGAAAAATGGAAGGATAGGATTCCTTTAATAGATTGAGCAGTTCCTTAATTTCTATTTTCTCAATACTGTATTCCTTCTTTTTTTCAAGTAATAATTTGCAGAGCAGTACTTTTGTAATAGCAGAAACAATTCTTTCTGCCCTACTGGAATTTCCATTAGAATACAAATAATAATATATGCTTTTGAAAAATTCTTGATAATCAAATAATGCCTGTTTAGCCATATAACACCTCCTATAATGAATATTATATGTATCACAAGACATCGTATCAATCTTTTTGCCGGGAATCATTCTATGAGATTGGACGAATAATAATGTAAATAACTCCTGTGCGGCTCCTTTAAATTTCTTCTTTACAAATAATAGTATGCATAATAAAATCGAAATAAGCAATATTAAGAATGAACTATATTCTGCTGTGGAAGAGCTGAAAAAATTATAATCTATACGGGAAGGCGGAAACCTCATGGAAGACGCATATGTACTACAGTTATCAAACCGGAAATTTTCAGAACTTTATTTATGCTTCTGCGGCCTGAGCAAGTGTGAACCGCTGCACAGCTTCGGTCCGGCTGTGCGTCCGGATTATATCATTCACTACATTTTAAAAGGAAAGGGAAGGTATCATACAGAGGAGGCCCAGTACAGCTTAGAGGCAGGTCAGGGTTTTCTGATTGAGCCGAATGTACTTACTTTTTATCAGGCAGATAAAGAAGAACCGTGGGAGTATCTGTGGGTGGGCTTTAACGGTTCAAATGTAAAGGAATATCTGCGGGATATCGGACTTAACAGTGGACAGCTTATTTTCCGCAGCAGCTATGGCGCCAGACTTAAGTCTGTGGTTTTGGATATGCTGCGGGATACTACCAGCAGCATCACAAACCAGTATGAAAGGCAGAGCCTTCTTTATTCATTTTTCGCTGTCTTGTCAAAGAACAGCCATATCAGTGTCCGGCGTGAGGAAAACGGAGAGAATATACATATCAGGCGGGCGGCCGAATTTGTCCGCAATAACTATTTTAACAGCATACGCATAACGGATATTGCAAAATATGTCTGTGTGGACCGTACTTATCTCTACGAGCTGTTCCGCAGACATTTGCAGGTGTCTCCCAAGGAATATTTAACAAATTACCGTCTTACCAGAGCGGCGGAGCTGCTGACGCTTACAGAACTTAATCTGGCGGAAATTGCCCTGTCGTGCGGTTACCAGAATGCATATTCCTTTGGAAAAGCCTTTAAGGCAAAAAGAGGGATTACCCCTGCAAAGTACCGGGAGAAAAACCGAAGTGAGAAAAGGGAGCATCTGGAAGGACATAAGGATATAATAGAGAAGCTGTGGCGGGTCCGGTGACTTTTAAAACACCTCGCCGCCAACATTTGGACATTCTCATCCAACAAATAGCCATATACATTCCCACATTTTTTTTATACAATAGTGCCAAGGATAACCTATGGATAACGGAGGCATTTATGAGTATTATATTTAATGAAAGCACAAAAACTTTTCATCTGTACAATCGGGAAATCAGCTACATTATGACAGTCCTTCCAAACGGACATATGGGGCAGCTTTATTTTGGAAAAAGAGTTCATCACAGGGAAGATTACTCCTACCTGTATGAAACAATGCCCCGTCCGATGACTTCCTATGTGTTTGAAGGGGATCATACATTTTCACTGGAGCATATAAAGCAGGAGTACGGCGTATACGGTACGACGGATTACCGGCGTCCTGCAGTAGAAATTCTTCAGCCAAACGGAAGCAGGCTCTGCGATTTCAGATACAAGGGACACGAGATTATGAAGGGGAAGCCGGAACTGCCTGGTCTTCCTGCTACCTACACGGAAAATGAGGACGAGGCACAGACCCTTTGTCTCACTTTGGAGGATCCGCTTACGGGAGCGGTTCTTGAGCTGCTCTATACTATTTTTGCAAAGGGAGGCATCCTTGCCAGAAGCGCGAAAGTTACAAATAAAGGGACAGAAGAGCTTCATCTGACCACAGCCATGAGCCTTTGTATGGATCTGCCGGACTGCGATTATGAATGGCTTCAGTTTTCCGGGGCATGGGCGAGAGAACGCCACCTTAAGGTGAGAAGGCTTGAACAGGGAATCCAGGCAGTGGACAGCCGCAGAGGAAACTCCTCTCATGAGCATAACCCGTTTGTTGTCCTGAGGCGTCCGGGAACCAATGAATTCCAGGGCGAGGCAATAGGCTTCAGCCTGATATACAGCGGCAATTTTCTTGCCCAGGCAGAGGTGGACACCCATGATACGACAAGAGTTTTGATGGGCATCCATCCGATGGGATTTGACTGGAAGCTTGAGAAGGGCGAGAGCTTCCAGACGCCGGAGGCAGTGATGGTTTATTCAGAAGAGGGGTTAAACGGCATGAGCCAGACCTTTCACAGACTTTACCAAAAAAGGCTTGCAAGAGGATACTGGAGAGACAGGCCCAGGCCGATTCTTAACAATAACTGGGAGGCTACATATTTTGACTTTACGGAGGACAGGCTTGTAGAAATTGCAGGAAAGGCAAAGGAATGCGGCGTTGAACTATTTGTACTGGACGACGGCTGGTTCGGCCAGCGGAATGACGACCATGCAGGCCTTGGGGACTGGGAGGCAAATCCGAAGCGGCTGCCCCGGGGAATTACCGGCCTTTCCGAGCGCATCGAGAAGCTTGGAATGAAGTTCGGACTCTGGTTTGAGCCAGAGATGGTCAATAAGGATTCCGGCCTTTACCGCGCGCATCCTGACTGGATTCTCTCCACGCCGGGAAGAAGCGCGTCCCACGGAAGAAACCAGTATGTGCTTGACTTTTCCTGTAAGGAAGTTGTAGACTGCATTTACACAATGATGGAGAAAATATTAAGTGAGGCGAAGATTTCCTATATCAAATGGGATATGAACCGGAGCATTACGGAATGCTACAGCGCCGCGCTTCCGCCAAAGCGGCAGGGAGAGGTGTTCCACCGTTATATTCTTGGAGTATATGATCTCTATGAACGTTTGAATCAGAATTTCCCCCACATCCTTTTTGAATCCTGCGCAAGCGGCGGCGGACGGTTTGATCCGGGTATCCTTTATTATGCGCCTCAGGGATGGGCAAGCGATGACTCGGACGCGGCAGAGCGTCTGAAAATACAGTACGGAACTTCCTTTTGTTATCCAATCAGCAGTATCGGGAGCCATGTATCTGTTGCGCCCAACCATCAGGTATTCAGAAATACGCCTCTTAGTACCAGGGCAAATGTGGCATATTTTGGTACCTTCGGCTATGAGCTGGATCTCAATAAGCTGACAGAAGAGGAACAGGAAACAGTTAAGAAGCAGATTGCATTTATGAAGGAATACAGGGAGCTTTTCCAATTCGGTACGTTTTACCGGCTGGTCAGCCCGTTTGACAGTAATATTACATGCTGGATGGTGGTAAACGAGGAGCAGACGGAGGCGGCTGTAGGATGGTACCGGACTTTGAACCATGTGAATATGCCCTATACGAGAGTGAAGCTTCATGGCCTGAATCCGGATTTTTGTTATGAAGAACAGAGCACGGGGAAAAAGTATTTCGGCGACGAGCTTATGAATATCGGCCTTATTACCTCTGACGGAATGTCCGGGCAGGTGGAGGAAAATAAAGGAGAATATGGAGATTTTAGCTCCAGGCTGTATGTGTTTAAGGCGGCGCTTTAATGCTGCCTGCGTATAACGAAACAGAGCAGAAGGATTTGTATTATGAAAAGTGAAAATAATTTTTTACTAAAGCGGTTTATTATGATGCTGACAGGGATTCTTTTTATCGGCGTCTGTGTTGGAGCTTTCAGGCTGAGCGCCTTTGGAGTTGACGCATTTACATGTATGAACCTCGGTATCAGCGGGTTCCTTCATATGACCTTCGGAACATGGCAGCTTATAATGAATGGGGGGATTCTTGTGATAGTATTTTTTACAGTCCGCCAATGTATCGGCGCCGGAACAATTGTAAATATGGTGGGGGTTGGATATATGGCAGATTTTATCTGCTGGCTGTTTCAGGAGGTTCTTAAGGTGGAAATGATACTGCCTCTTAGGATTGCCGCTCTTTTCATCGGATGTATGTTTGCGGGACTTGGAGTTTCCTTTTATATGGTGGCTGAAATGGGAATTGCACCCTATGACAGTGTGGCGGTTATCATTGAGAAGGTAACAAAGGGAAGAATTCCGTTTCAATATGCAAGAGTATTAAGTGATGTTACGGTGGTTATTGTGGGCGTGGTATTCTGCATACTGGCGGGCGGAAATCTTTGGATGATTATTGGAATCGGAACGATTTGTAATGCGTTGTTCAATGGACCGCTGATACAGTTTTTTAAGGTGCATGTGGCGGAGCCGATTATGAAAAAGAGAAATGAGAATTGATACGGGGAGGAATCTATGATTCGGTACAGGGAATTGTGTGAGGATGAAATCAGCCGGGAATTATTTCAGGATTTCATCCGCCGTCAGAGGGTCGAGCAGTGCTGGCGGAAGGAGGAAGGAAAGTGGGTGATAAAGCCGGATCCCTTCGTGGATGACTGGTCGGAAGAAGACTATCAGTTTCTGGTTGCATGTCTGAAAAGGACAGCTGGAACGGGAGGCTTTGTATACGCGGCGTTCTGCCGCGGTTCTCTAAAGGGGTTTGCATCTGTGGAGCCGGAAATGTCAGGCGGAGAGGAAAGGTATCTTGATCTGTCAAGCCTTCATGTATCTGAGGACATGCGGGGAAAGGGAATAGGAAGGGAGCTTTTTCTTGCCGCCTGCAGATGGGCGAAGGAGAAGGGGGCGGGGAAGCTGTACATATCCGGCCATTCTGCCGTTGAAACCCAGGCATTTTATAAGGCTGTGGGATGTGTGGAAGCGAAGGTTTATAATAAGAAGCATGTGGAGGCAGAGCCATATGACTGTCAGCTGGAGTACAGCCTGCAGGTATAAAATAAAAATATTTTTTTAGAAATGTGAAAGTGGGAGAAAGCGATGATTATTGAGAAGAAATTAGAGGAAATGGGTTTGAGCCTTCCGGAGCTTCCGGCTCCGTCAGGATTGTATGTTCCGGCAAGAAGAGTGGGAAATCTGATTTATATTGCAGGACAGACGCCGGATGCACATGGGAAGCGGCAGTTTGTCGGAGTGGTGGGAGAAGATCTGACCATTGAGGAGGGAAAAAAATCAGCCCGTGTTTCTGCGCTTAACATTCTGGCAGTTTTAAAGGCAGAGCTTGGAGATCTTGATAAAGTGAAACAATTTGTGCAAATCACCAGTTATGTCCGCTGTGCAAAGGGATTCACAGACCATCCGGCAGTGATTGACGGAGCATCGGAATTATTTCGAGATTTGTATGGAGAGGCGGGACTTGCCGCAAGACTTGCAATTGGAACAAATGAGCTTCCCGGCGGGAGCGCAACGGAGATTATGGCTGTAGTTGAGGCGGAGGAGTAAGACAGATAAACGCTATGTAATATTCTGATTTTATTATACCAGGAACAGCAGGTTCTTCGGAGCCTGCTGTTCCTTTTTTAAGATAAGCTATTTATTAACAGCTTTATTAGCTAATCGTTTATCACCCCATGGTGTTTTCAACTGAGCTTCATTATCAATAATTCCTGCTCTAATAATTTCTAGAGGTTTATCTAATTGAAAAATATTTTTATCATTTATATTGATACTAGATTGAAATTCCTCAAAATTTTTAAATATTTTATCCTGAAATATAAAAGATATATTTTCTCTGCATTCTTCAGCATTAGTGGGTAAAATACAAGACCCCATTGTATATTGTTTTCCATCATATAAGAATTCAATAAGAGTAAAAGCCATATCATTCTCATAATCAGATTTGATAATTTCTATAACATCTGTTCCCATTATTAGCAAAGATTTATTTTGTTTCTTTCTGAAGCCAAACATAAAACACCTCCGTTATTCAAACCGCAGATACATCACGCTGTAAGGCTCCATTTCAAGACTTCCCTCAAGGGAAATTTTATCTCCGCCAAGAAGTTCCTGTGCATTTCCGTTCAAATCCCCATGCTGTGCCGTATAAGTGTAATCGGCAGCATTTATCGCTACGATCACCCGTTCTTTTTCGGAGCGTCTTTCGAACACAAGCTGATGATTCTGAATTACGATATTTTTATAGGCGCCATTACAGAGCGCGTCGCTCTGCTGTCTTAGGCGAATCAGAAGCTTAATATATTCTGTAAGCTTGTTAGGAACAGGCTTTTCAAAACAAGGCCTTAAGGCATAGTCGTTATCCGGAGCCTTAACCCCCTCTTCACCCCATTCGCTTCCGTAATACAGACACGGAATTCCCGGCATGCCAAGCAGCAGACCGTAAGCAAGGGGAATATGCTTTTTATTTGTCAAAATGCTTGCTAGCCTTGTCACATCATGATTATCTACAAAGGTCATAAGATGCTTTCCGCGGTAAATACACCAGGGATCTGCGCCGAACTGACGGTGGAGAGAATGGGCAATCTCAAACAGGTTCATACTGTTAAAGCTTGAGAAAATACCTTTATAGCATTCATAATTTGTACAGCTGTGGAGCATACTGTCGTTTACAATCAGATTGTAATCCCCGAATAATACTTCTCCGATTAATGCGAAATCTGGTTTTAATTCCTGCACATAGGAGCGGAGCCTTCTCATGAAATTATGATCAAGGCAGTATGCTACGTCAAGCCGCAGGCCATCAATATCAAAATGCTCCACCCAGAATTTTACACAGTCAAGCAGATAATCTGCCACGGCTGGATTTTGAAGATTTAATTTAACCAGTTCAAAATGTCCCTCCCAGCCTTCATACCAGAAACCGTCGTTATAGCAGCTGTTTCCGTCGAAGCTGATATGAAACCAATCTTTGTATGGAGATTCCTGCCGTTTTTCCTGCACATCCTTAAAAGCCCAGAAGCCCCGTCCCACATGATTAAATACACCATCCAGAACAATTTTCACACCATGGACATGGAGATCCTTACAAACCTCTGCGAAGTCCTCATTTGTACCAAGACGGCAGTCAATCAGGCGGAAGTCCCGGGTATCGTAGCCGTGGTTATCTGATTCGAAAATGGGATTCAGAAGGATGGAATCAACACCCAGCTCCTTTAAATAATCTGACCAGTCCAAAAGCTTTCTGATTCGGGGGACGCATACGCCGTCATTATGTACCGGCGCTCCGCAGAATCCGATAGGATATATTTGGTAAAATACACTGTTATAAGCCCACATAACTATACACCTTCCTTATTACATAATACCTTGTCAGTATAACACATTTCTTTTCTTAAATAAACCAGAAACCAAATCAATAGGAACACACCCTTGAAAATACTGGAAATGGTAATACTCCACCAGACGCCGTTAAGTCCCAGGGGCGTACGGGTGAGGACAAGAGCCAGCGGAATACGCATGGCAGTAAATACGATACCGACAATGGATGGAGGAACGGTCCGGCCAAATCCTGAGAACGCTCCGGCAGTTGTAATCTCCACACTCATGAACAGCTGTGATATGCCCAAAATAAACAGATAGTCAATTCCCAGAGGCAGAATAGCCTTTTCTGTAATAAATATGCGGAATATGGGTCCGGGACATACCATCAGAAGGAAAGTGCAGACCAGTCCCCACAGGAGAACAACCAGCATGGCGGCAGAATAGCCCTTCCGGATACGCTCTTTGTTTCCTGCTCCGTAATTCTGAGCAATAAAGGAATTTACTGCAGCGGCGAAGCCGTCGGCCGTCATCCAGGAGATGGATTCTATCTGGGAACCGACCTTCTGGACCGCCACTGCCGCATCGCCGTAGCCGGCAATAAGTCTCGCAATGATCATGGATATTCCTGTAAATACAATACTTTGTATGGAAGCCGGCAATCCGATTTTTATAATAGCGGCTCCGCGCCGGATATCCGGCATGCAGAAAATATGTAAGCCCTTAAAGATTACGGTGTCTTTTGCCGCATAGTAAAAAAACATAAGCGTAACCACCGCCTGGGCGGTTATGGTTGCTATAGCAGCGCCAAGGACCATAAGCCTCGGAAACGGACCGATACCGAAGATAAGCATTGGATCCAGTACGATATTTATGACAAGTCCGGTAGTAGTTGCGAGAAAAGCGGCGCGGCTGTTGCCCATTGAGGTAAAAATTCCAGTGAAGGTTTGATTCAAAAAGGAGAAGATCACCAGGCCTCCGGTTACTTTGAGATAAATTCTGGCATCTGCTATAACATGTGCACTGTTTAATTTGAAAAAAGCAATAAGCGGCGCCGAGAAGACAACACAAATCACTCCAAATAATATGCCGAGAATAATGGTAAGTCCAAAGGCATTTTTTGAGTATTCAGAAGCCTCCTCATTATGACCGGCCCCCAGAGCATGTCCTGCCAGCACCTGTCCCCCTGTCTTTGCAAGAGTGCTTATGCCGCTGGAGAGCCACATATACATACCGGCGGCGCCGACAGCAGCCACAGCATCGCTTCCGACCCGTCCGATCCAGATCATATCTGTCAGATTATAGGCCATTTGTATTAAAAATGTCGCCATAATCGGAATGGCAAGCCTGGTAAGAGATTTTAGTACAGGACCATGAAGAAGATCCACATGCTGATTCATAAAACACATTCCCCCGATTTATTTGTATAAACATGAAAGAAAATAGTTCTTTCATTTACCCGCAGACATACGAGGTTATTATAACATTAATAGTGAAAAAAACCTAGATTTTTTACGGCAAAATCATGGAAAAATGAGTAAAATTTTACAGAAAAACAGTTGACACAAGGGAAAGCGTATAATATAATTAATCAGTATGACGAAAGGAGAAACAGTAAAGGAGCCAAAGCCCCGGAACCTTGCTGATTTCGATAGAGTTATTGTAATAATGAATATGATTTTTGCAGGAGGGAAACCAATGAAAACTTATATGGCCAATCCAGATAAGATTGAGAGAAAGTGGTATGTAGTTGACGCTGCCGGATGTACGTTAGGACGTTTGGCATCAGAAGTTGCTAAGGTTTTAAGAGGAAAGAATAAGCCGGAGTTCACACCCCATGTAGATACAGGTGATTATGTAGTTATTGTTAATGCCGAGAAGGTCAAAGTGACAGGTAAAAAGATGTCCCAGAAGATTTACTACAATCACTCCGAGTATGTAGGCGGTATGAGAGAGACAACGCTGGCAGAGATGATGGACAAGAAACCGGAGAGAGTTATCGAGCTTGCAGTAAAAGGAATGCTTCCGAAGGGACCTTTGGGAAGAGCAATGATTAAGAAGCTTCATGTATATGCCGGACCAGACCATGAGCAGCAGGCTCAGAAGCCGGTAGAACTGAAATTTTAAGGAAAGGTTGAAAGGAGGATATTACAGTGGCTAAGGCAAAATTCTACGGAACAGGAAGAAGAAAAAAATCAATAGCAAGAGTATATTTAGTACCGGGAACCGGTAATATTACAATAAATAAAAGAGACATTGACGATTATCTTGGACTTGAGACATTAAAGGTGGTTGTTCGTCAGCCATTAGCAGCAACAGAGACAGAAGGAAAGTTTGACGTGATTGTTAATGTAAAAGGCGGCGGATATACAGGACAGGCGGGAGCAATCCGCCACGGTATTGCAAGAGCGCTCCTTGAGGCAGATCCGGATTACAGACCGGTACTTAAGAAGGCAGGGTTCCTGACACGCGATCCGCGTATGAAAGAGCGTAAGAAGTACGGCCTTAAGGCAGCAAGAAGAGCGCCGCAGTTCAGCAAGAGATAGGCAAACGAAACACAAGATTTCAAGAATATTTACTCCGCAGGTTCTTCTTGCGGAGTTTTTCTGTATTCACGATTTTTGTT